>JAEWKB010000315.1 GCA_023386255.1 Bacteroidota bacterium | reverse complement strand
GGAACCAGTTTTTGAAGGGTATATTTATATAGTTGACGACAGCTGGGCCATTTACGCCATAGATGTTGATATTAAAGGATACCGAATGCAGCAGCCAATACTTGAAAACCTGAACCTGCAGCAAAATTATACCTACAATACATCGAACAGGATATGGGCCAAAAATTCGCAGACCTTTGATTTTACAGCCGGTATGCTGGGTATAAAGTTTACAGGTAAATTTACCCACGTATTTACAAATTATGTATTTCATGACAGCTTTGATAAAAAGACCTTCGGGAAAGAGATTGTTTACATAGAAAAGGATTCGAACAAAAAAGATTCTGTTTACTGGGAAGCCACACGCCCTGTACCGCTTACTAACGAAGAGGTTAACGACTATATTAAGAAGGACAGCATACAAACCCTCCGGACATCTAAAGCCTACCTCGACTCGATAGACCGCAAGAACAACAAATTCAAGCTGTTCGACATCATTAGCGGCTACAGCTACAGAGACTCTTACCGTAAAACCACCTGGCGCTATAATGGCCTGCTGGACTTTACCACCCTTAGCTTTAACACCGTACAGGGCTGGAACTTCGGCACCGGTTTCTCTTACAGTAAATATGATGAGGAAAAAGGTAAATATACCAACATCAGTACCGACCTCAACTATGGCTTTGCTGAAGACAGGCTAAGAGCTACGGGCAGGTTCTACCACCGCTTTAACCAGCAAAATGACGCCACACTTCAAATTTCGGGGGGTAGCGCGGCAGTACAGTTTAACCCGTCGGCAATAAGTTCGCTGGTAAATACTGTCAGCACATTAATATTCAAAGACAACTACATGAAGCTGTATGATAAAACATTTGCATCAGTATCTTACAGCCAGGAAATATTTACAGGGCTTAACATGTTTGGCGCTGTTGAATATTCGCGCCGCAAACCACTGTTTAATAATACAGATTATGTACTGATAAAAGATGATGAAGATTATACCTCTAACAATCCTCTTGACCCTTACGATTATAACTCGGTTCCTTTTGAGAAACACGAATTGGTAAAGGCGAGCATAGGCGGCACAATCCGCTTCGGGCAAAAGTACATTACCCGACCTGACGGTAAGATAAACGTGAGCAGCGGCAATTACCCTACATTAGCTTTCCAGTATGATAAAGCATTTGCAGGAAGCGAGGAGCAATACGAATATGACTTTATTGCGGCCCGGGCATTTTACAATGTTACCCTCGGCAACAAAGGTGACTTTGGTATTAACGTGAAAGCCGGAAAATTCTTTGATGCTGACGGAACATCGTTTGTAGATTATAAGCACTTTAACGGCAACCAGACCCACATAGGCACCAGTGACAGGTACCTGAACGTGTTCAACATGCTGCCGTACTATACCCACAGCACTAACAACAGGTATTTGGAGGCACACATGGAGCACGATTTTAAAGGCTATATAATGAACAAGATACCGCTGCTTAACCTGCTGCAGTGGAACCTTGTTGTAGGTTACCACCACCTCTCTACCCCTGATTACAGTCCGTACCACGAGTTTACAGCCGGCTTTAATAATGTTGGCTTTGGAAAGCTGCGCGTGTTTCGTATAGATTATGTGCGCTCCTACCAGGGCGGCAACACTGCTGACGGTGTAGTATTAGGGCTGAAATTCCTTAACATCCTTGAATAATAAACATCCCGCTCCTGTAGCGGGATTTTTGTTTAACATCCTTTAAGTAATTGTCATAAAGTAGTTTTAAATGTGATAATATGTTTTTCTGCCACGTCTGTAAGTGGTAAATTTGTGTAAGATAATCAACAGATTAACTAAACCAAATACGGAAGATACAACGAATTAACATTTATGCTATGAAAAAATTACTTATCTCTCTGTTGTTTTCGATTCCTGCACTGGCCCAAGATGGTTTTCGTGCAAATGGATCAAATATAGTATGGGAAAAATCATTTCCTGCAGATAACGCCAATATAGTAGCCCTGCTGGACAAGCAGCCTAATCTTAAAGTTGCCTCCTTTATGGATAATGTGTACAAAGGCAAAGGCGACCAGATAAAAAACAACTGTGCATCAGGTTCGGGATTAATGAAGAACGATTGTAAGTTTGACTTTATTATTATGGTTAACCCTGATTACTATGTTGTAAAAGTTACCAACCTGAAGATACTGGAAAAGTTTGGGCCTATGCAGGCACGTACCGTTGCCAATCCGTGCGAAAAATATTTTTTAAATAAACAGGGCCTTAAAAGTGATGATAAAACCAGTACCGACCTTGGCTGCCTGGACAGTTACCTGAGCAGCGTATTTTCTATGGGCGGGACAGCCGGTGAAGCACTTACCTCCAATTAAATAAAAGAACCCTGAAAATACCAGCTCCCATACCGGGAGCTTTTTTTTTAGCTGTACCGTAAACCACATAAAAAAAACCACCCAAAGGGGTGGCTTTCAAACAACAAGTAAATATATTAAGAGGCTATAAGCGGCAGCACATATATATCGTGCCTCCTCACTTCGCCACTGGTATCTTCAATAATCCTGGTGCCCAGTATTTCAACCGGCCTGTACATCATCAGGTTGTTTTCAATTATATATTCTGTAGCTACAACATCATAATCAAAAGGGTGCAGCATTATGGTGTCGTTTTCAGTAAGTCCGTTTTCCAAAACGTACTCCTGAATGCTTTCGTAGCTTATCGCGCTTCTCATAACTCAGTTAGTTGAATTTAACTTCAAGCACGTCAATCTCGTCTTCACTCACTTCATTGTTGTTGTCAGGAATGATGTTTACACCTGATATGCAAAGCGACTGCACTTTTCTTTTACCTTTAGCAACAAGCTTGTCGAAGTTTGTAGGGTGCAGCATCAGCATAACATTTCCGTTAAGTGCGTTAGTAAGGATGAAGTTTTTAATAGTAGCAAGGTCAATGTTCTTTTTCATAGCAATTTTCAGTTTTAGTGGTTAGCATTACAAAGATGCTGTTTATAACTCTAAAATTTTGGTAAGAAAATGCCAATAAAAACGTAAAATTTAAAAACTGCTACAAATGCCGCAATGGCGTATTACCAAACTATCAGTTGCATAAAATAGTCAGTATCATCACTATACCGCTCCTCTTTGGTAC
>JAEWKB010000291.1 GCA_023386255.1 Bacteroidota bacterium | reverse complement strand
GCTGTAGCCTGGACTGTAACTTTTGTGCTACCGCACGCCTTAAAAGAATGCGTAACCTGAATCCCGATGAAATTTACGACCAGGTGGTGGCCATAGATAATGAAAGCCGTATGTACCACAACAGGCCGTTATCAAACATTGTGTTTATGGGTATGGGCGAGCCGCTCATGAACTATAATAATGTTATAAAAGCTATTGATAAGATAACTTCACCCGAAGGACTGGGTATGTCGCCAAAACGTATCACACTATCTACTTCAGGTATCCCAAAAATGATAAAGAAGCTGGCCGATGATGAGGTGAAGTTTAAGTTGGCCGTGTCACTGCACTCGGCTATTGATGAGGTGCGTTCACGCATTATGCCCTTTAGTGAGAACTTCCCCCTACGCGACCTGCGTGAGGCGCTGGAATATTGGTACAGCAAGACCAAAAGCCGTGTAACATACGAGTATGTAGTGTGGAAGGTCATTAATGACCGCAAGGAAGATATTGAATCGCTCGTAAAATTCTGCAAATATGTGCCCAGTAAGGTAAACCTTATTGAATATAACCCTATTGATGACGGTGAGTTTCAACAGGCTGATCCGGAAGTTATTGATGCTTATATACGTGCACTTGAACGTAATGACATTGTAGCAAAAGTGCGCCGCAGCCGTGGCAAAGATATTGATGCTGCATGTGGGCAGCTGGCGAATAAAAATGATTCGGCTAACTAAATACACCCTTTTCTTGCTTCCCCTCACTCAAAAGTATTTGCTATCTTTGGAGCCGTAATGAAAGTAACCGAGCAGATTAAACAGCCCATACTGGAAGAAATGGAACTTTTCGAGAAGAAGTTTCATGAGGCAATGTCTTCTAAAGTGGCGCTGCTCAACCGTATTACTTACTATATTGTAAACCGCAAGGGTAAGCAGATGCGCCCTATGTTTGTGTTCCTTACCGCTAAAATGATATCAGGCGGTACGGTAAATGAGCGAACGTATCGTGGCGCTTCGGTAATAGAGCTTATCCATACCGCTACGCTGGTGCATGACGATGTTGTGGATGACAGCAATAAACGCAGGGGCTTCTTCTCTATCAATGCTTTGTGGAAAAACAAAATTGCAGTATTGGTTGGTGATTACCTGCTTTCTAAAGGTTTGCTGCTTTCTATTGATAATGGTGATTTCGACCTGCTCAGGATAATATCAGTGGCTGTGCGTGAAATGAGCGAGGGTGAGCTGTTGCAGATAGAGAAAGCACGCAGGCTGGATATTACCGAAGATGTTTATTACGAGATCATCCGCCAGAAGACAGCAACACTAATAGCCGCATGTTGCTCGTTAGGAGCTTGCTCTGTAGTTCCTGAAGGCCCTCATATAGAGAACATGCGAAAGTTCGGTGAACTGATAGGCATGGCCTTCCAGATAAAAGACGACCTTTTTGATTATACTGATGATGCCATAGGCAAACCCACAGGTATAGACATCAAGGAGCAGAAAATGACGCTTCCGCTAATTTATGCGTTGAATAATTGTTCTGACAGTGAGAAACGCTGGGTTATTAACTCTGTTAAAAATCATAATAAAGACAAGAAGCGGGTTAAGGAAGTTATAGCTTTTGTAAAAGCTAAGAACGGGCTTGGCTATGCCGAACAGAAAATGGTGCAGTTCCAGCAGGAGGCATTGCAACTGCTGGCAGATTATCCTTCATCGCCTTATAAAGATGCCCTTACCCTTATGGTAAACTATGTAATAGAAAGAAAAATATGATTTCATGCTGATTTTTCTTCCCTTTACCGAATCTCTCATATATAACTACAATTGGAATAACTTGCTCTGTACCTATACATTGCCTCAACAATAACGTTGTAAATATGTTTTTTAGGTATGGCAGGTGTGTCTATAATATGTCGCAAATACTATTAATGATGCAATTATTTAATTAAAAAAATATTGATTTATTTGTTGTATAGTATTTATAATAAACAGAATAGCAGATGATGAGGCAAAACGTTGTAAAATAGCTTTACTAATGTTTAAACCTCATACCAATGAAAAAACTTTACCATTTATTACTTCCTGTTTTGGCTGCCGGCAATTTACAGGCCCAGCAAAACATTAATTTTGAAATTGGCGGCAATGGCGCCAACTACGCCTGGAACGTTTTTGAGAACGAAACCAACCCTCCGCTTGCCTTTGTGGCCAACCCAAATCCGTCTGGCATTAACACGTCGCCCACAGTAGCACAGTATGTTACATCAATAAACGGCGCCCCATGGGCAGGTTGTGAAACCGTCCATGGCCAGATTGGCACTTTTGTACTTGATGCCGACCATGCTACCGTAAAAATTATGGTATATAAATCTGTAATTAGTGATGTGGGAGTAAAACTGGTAGCGCCTGATAACAGTGCACAGCCGGAAATAAGAAAGCCTAATACTGTTATTAACCAGTGGGAGGAGCTTACCTTTAACTTTTCAGGCTCTATAGGTATGACAATTGACCAGATTGTAATATTTCCTGATTTTTCACCCATCCCGCGAACGTATGGATCCGTAAACTACTTTGATAATATTACCTGGGGTGTTGCCGAAGCCATGCCGCAGCCCATGACAGCCGCTCCCGACCCTACCATGGCAGCTGCCAACGTAATATCAATGTTTAGCGGGGTATACAACAATGTACCGGTAGATACATGGCTCACAGGATGGAGCCAGGCAATACACCAGGAACTGCAGATACAGGGCAATGCCACAAAAAAATATTCTAATTTAAACTTCGCCGGCATTGAGACATACAACGCAGGCCAGATTAATGCTACGGGCATGACACACTTTAACCTTGATGTATGGTCGCATGATTTTACGCAGCTAAGGGTAAAGCTGGTAGATTTTGGCCCTAATGCAGCTTTTGGAGGCGGGGACGACACTGAGCATGAGGTTGTGTACAACAATCCGGCACAAAACCAGTGGATAACCTATAGCATCCCCCTAAGCGACTTTACAGGCCTGGTTAACCGCAACCATATTTCGCAGCTAATATTATCCAGCAACGGCACATCAACCGTTTTTTTTGATAATATCTATTTCAGCAACAATGCTCCTGCGGGAGTTAATGATATTGAAGAAACGGCTGTTGCCGTTTATCCTAACCCTGTAAAAGATGTGCTTACCATTCAGGCGATACACCAGGTTTCAAAAGTAACTGTGCATAACGCATTGGGGCAGCAGGTATTGAAGGCTTCACCCGGAACATCATCGGCAGCTATAAATGTAGAGCAGCTTCAAGGCGGAATCTATAGTATTCAAATAGAAAGTAACGGTGCCACGACAACTAGGAAGTTCATTAAACAGTAATTTAAAAGTAAACATTTACCTGAAGCTGCCCAAAAAGGCAGCTTTTTTTGTTTTGTTTTAGTGGCTGTAAATCAGGGTGATAAATAATAATTCATACATTAGCAAAATTTTTTTTTATATCCATGCAACCATTTTGCAACCATATCCGTCTATGCTAATAGAAGTCGGTTATTAATTGCGAATCGGTAACAGAACTTCAGGACTAACCAATAAACAAAGCTTTGAAAGTAATTGCCTTACATCAGGATGAAAAGCATATCATAAAGCAGGCCGTGGAGAACAACCGCCACGCCCAGCAGAAGATATATACAAAGTATTCGCCAAAGATGCTGAGTGTATGCAGGCAGTATATTAAAGACCTGCACCAGGCCGAAGATATAATGATAACGGCTTTTATGAAGGTGTTTAGCAACCTGAAGGCTTTTGAACACAAAGGCAGTTTTGAAGGATGGATACGGCGGATCATGGTAAACGAGTGCCTCTCGTACCTACGGGTCCAAAAGGATATACGGTTTTTGGAAGATGAATTTTTTGTAGAGGACACGTTCAATAACATAGAGAGTCACTTTTCGGTAGAAGACATACAGTCGCTTATAGACAGCCTGCCGGACGGATACAAAATGGTTTTTAACCTTTATGCGATAGAAGGTTTTAAACACCAGGAAATAGCAAAAATGCTAGGGATTAGTGAAGGGACATCAAAATCACAATTATCGCACGCAAGGAAAATGCTGCAGGAGCAGATTAACAAATTAAAGAATTACTCAAATGGAACCGAACAATAGATTAGAGAACGAATTCAGGACGAAGCTGGAGCAAAGAACCATACAGCCGAGCCAAATGGCGTGGGACAGGCTTGATGCGATGCTGTCGGTTACCGAAGAGAATAGAAAGCCGAAAAGAACATGGATGTATGTGGCGGCAAGTTTTTTAGGCTTTCTGCTGGTTGGGACACTGTTTTTAAAACAGGGAAGCGATGACAGCCACAATGCAATAAAAGATAATACAAATACGGTGGCAAACAGCCCTGCACCGGCAGCAACACAGGAGGCGGCACCGGTTGATAGTTTTTCAACTGCAACAATAGGTGCTCAGCCTGAAGCGGCTTATAAGGAAGAAGTACAGGTAGCGGCCCAAACTAAAGCTACAGCTAAAAAAGCAGTAAAGGCTAAAGGTGCTGCTGTAAATACTAAGACATTTGATGTGCCTGTAACTTCAAATGAAGCTGTAGCAGCGGTTGAACAACAACAGGTTCAGGAAAATGTCATAAAGGGCAATGATGCCGATAAATTTTTGAATGAATCGCTGGCACAGAATGATACACCTGGAAAGAAAAAATCATCTTTAAAGGTAGATCCTAACTCATTATTGTCATCAGTAGAAGGAGAGCTTGACCAGAGCTTTAAAGAGAAAGCCCTGCAGGGTGCGGTAAAGAATTTTAATGCCATAAAAACATCTGTAGCCAACAGAAATCATAAATAACAATCATTAATTAAATACTTAAATCATCAAAAACATGAAAACGATTACTTTTTATGTGGTGGCAGCGCTATGCCTGCTTGCTACTAAACTAAGCGCACAGGAAACCTTTGAAGACAGGGCACTTATTATTGCCAAAAACATTGAGCGCATTACCAAAGAACAAAAAGATTCACTTAAAATGGAGGTGGAGCAGGTAAACCAGCAGCTTGAAAAAAATGAGATGACTGCTGCCGATGCCGACAGGAAAAAACAGCAGCTTGCAGACATGCGTGCCAAAAAAATAGAAACAATGGTAGCTGCCGAAGAGGAAAAGCTTACTACACTGATAAAGGATAAAGTAGATGGTAAAATTACTGCTAAGAAAAAGAATACTTTTAGCTTTAATTTTGGTGACGACGATGATAATGAAAAACTGAAGGATACTATTAAAAAATACAGTTTTAAAAGGACAACATCGCAGTTTGTATTTGCATTGGGTGTTAACCGCCTTGTAGTGGATGATAAGATAGACCATGATAACTTTAAAGACAGGTCGGATTTTTACGAGTGGGGACTTACTCTAAAC
>JAEWKB010000238.1 GCA_023386255.1 Bacteroidota bacterium | reverse complement strand
TTCGATTTCTGTGTATTTCCTAACCCAAGGCGTACGGTCATTAATGCAATATCAGTCTGTTCCAGTACTGGCTCGTCAATAGTATTAAGCAGGAGCACACTTGATAACGCCTCCCCAAACTCTGCCGAAAAGCCACCTGTAGAGAACGTCATCCCGCTGAAAAGGAACGGCGAAAAGCGACCCCGGGTAGGGAGGTTGTTGGTTGTAGCGCCATAAGGCTGTGCCACACGTATGCCATCAACAAAGGTTTGTGTCTCGTCTGATTCGCCACCCCGAACAAAAAGCCTTCCGCTTTCACCTACGGTTTGCGTACCGGGAAGTGTTTGCAGTGCCGCTACAATATCGCCTGCCGAACCTGCGGTTGTTACAATGTCCAGCGGCTTGAGGGCGTTTATCTTGGAGTTGTCGCCGGCGCTGAATGTCCCTGCAGAAATCACTACAGCATCAATAGTATTTACGTTTTCAAGCATGGTAAAGGTTTGCGGCTTATATCCTTCTATAGTTATTTGCTCACGCAGGTCGTCCTGCCCTAAAAAAGTTATAACAAGCGTTTGCGTGCCGGTTGCGGTGGTCTCAAAAGAGAAATTGCCTTCCGCGTCAGATGTCCCGCCGTCATACGTACCGTCTATAAAAACATTGGCCGCGGCAACGGGGCTGCCCTTTTCATCGGTTACCTTGCCCGATATAACGGTTTGTGCACCGGCAGAAATAAATGCAAGTAAAAGAACAAGAGTAAAAATTGATTTCATGTGGTTGGTATTTGTTGGGTCAAAGTTGGTGCACTTCAGGTACAAAAGAAATAAAAAGATTCCGAACTGTAATTTGTAAGGGATGAATTGTAGGAATGATTACTGCTAAATAAATGTTAAAAACTGCTTTAAGGGACTATACATATAAAAGTTAAGGCCAGAATAGTGGTGTAATCGAACCCTGAACATTATTTTTGTAAGCAGATAATTTTTGATATGAAAGTACGTAAGAAAGCATACAAAATACTGAAATACAGAAAGCTGCTTATTGCTTCGGTAACTGTAGGCTTTCTGTCGGCGGTACTTGCAGTTTCACTAAAACGCATTACCGAATATTATGAGGAGCTGCTGTACCACCGCGCCGAAAACAGCAGCATTTACATGGTGCTTTTTCCGCTCGCAGGCCTGTCACTCATATTTATACTGCGTCAATACCTCTTTAAAAAGAAAGAGAATAAAGGCATAAAAGAAGTATTTGAAAGCACGGCAACAGGCAATAAGCTTCCTGCCTACAAAATACCTTCGCATTTTCTGAACGGGCTGCTAACGGTAAGTTTTGGGGGCAGCACCGGTGTTGAAGTTTCAACAGTCGTGTCAACTGCCGCAATAGGCGCACTGGCACAGGAAAAAGAAAAAGTACTAAAGAAACATAAAACCGACCTGATTTGCGCAGGGATTGCAGCGGGAATAACCGCGCTGTTGGGTTCGGCTTTCGCAGGGCTGCTGTTTGCTTATGAGGTTATTGCGGCAAAAGGTAACCGGTCGTTCCTGATTACAAGCATACCCGCCGCAGCTGTAGCTAGGGCCTTTATACTTATACTGGGCGAAAAACCTATATTTACTGTACCCGTTTCGGGGTGGGAATGGCATGCGCTGCCTTATTTTGTGGTTGTAGGCCTTGTTGCAGGATTAAATTCAGTTTATCTTACCAAGTGTGTGCTTTACTTTAAAAAGCTGTTTCTTAAGTTTCCCAATCATTATTACAGGGTTATAATAGGGGCCTTACTGGTTAGCGCAATGATCATTACGTTGCCGCAGCTGTATGGCGATGGCTATCATGCCATTAAGCATAGCATACTGAATGTACACCAGTTGCGCCTCACATCACCATTCGTTTTTACCTGCCTTGGCATATTGCTGCTTAAGCCCGTAATAACTTCGGTAACGCTATCTGCCGGCGGCGATGGCGGCGTGTTTGCGCCCAGTTTGTTTATCGGTGCATTTTTGGGGCTTTTTACGGCTATTTTTCTCAACACTGTTTTTGATGCAGCAGTCATCCCGCTCAACTTCATGGTCATTGGCATGGCGGCTATGCTTAGCGCTGCCATACATGCTCCGCTAACAGCCTTGTTTTTAGGATGTGGGCTTATAGGCAACTACACCCTGTTCATTCCTATAGCTATAGCCTGCTTTACCGCTAAATTTACCGCTAAAGCCATATTGCCATACTCTGTATATACCTATTCACCAAAACTAACACCCAATGCCAATTCATAAAGTTAAGCGCGGCTACCGCAGGGCGCGCTATGTTATTTATAAAGAAACCCTTGTAAATTATAAAGAACACTTTTGGGCATTTTTGGGTGCATTCATTGGTTTGGGCGCTATTGCCTTTTTGCAGTACAAGGCATTCCCGCATCAGGAGCTGGTGTTCCTCATCGGTTCATTTGGTGCATCATGCGTACTTGTTTACGGCGTTATTGAGAGCCCTCTGGCTCAGCCGCGTAACCTGGTAGGGGGCCATGTGGTGTCGGCTATAGTGGGTGTTACCATACAAAAGCTCCTGCCTGAAACCATATGGATAGCGGCTCCTTTGGCTGTAGCTTTATCTATCGTGCTAATGCAGGTAACTAAAACACTCCATCCGCCCGGTGGTGCTACGGCGCTTATCGCGGTTACAGGTTCAGCGCAAATTACATCGTTGGGATATTGGTATGTTCTCAACCCGGTGCTTAGCGGTGTACTGATACTACTTGCAGCAGCGCTTATCTTTAATAATATTCCTGATGGCCGGCACTACCCGTCGCACCACGCAAGAGGAAAGTACAGGCGAATGATGCGAAATTTAAAGAAGAAGTAAATTGCTTTATCTTAAAAATCATAACTTTAGGGCTTAACATTTTAAACCAGATCATTATGAAAATACCAGATTATTACCTTCCGGTAATGCCTTACCTCATTTTAAAAGATGCAGCCGCTTTCCTTGAATATGCCAAACGTGTATTTGGCGCCACTGAACACATGATTGTTCCCGGTGAAGACGGCCGCAGCATTATGCATGGGGAAATTGGTATTGGCAAAGCGACAATTATGTTTGCCAACGCCAACGATCAATGGACAGAGAAACCTGCAGGCATGTTTATCTATGTAAGTGATGTAGATAAAGTTTATAATGCAGGGGTAGAGCAGGGAGGCACATCTCTGGACAAGCCTGCACAAAAAGAATATGGCTACAGTGGCGGGTTTGAAGACCCTTTCGGAAACCAGTGGTGGGTAGCACAGGCGGAATAGCTGCTGCCTCTTTACCTAAATTTTCGAAAAATCCAAAATTCAAAAATCAGAATTTAAGTTTACCTTTGGAGCCCAATTAAAAATTAAAGTTATGGTTTATAAATTCAGAGTGATACTTGATGCGGAAGAAGATATTTTCAGGGATATCGCTATACAGGAGGATGATACGCTGGAAGACCTGCACAATGCCATTGTAAACGCTTTTGGTTTTGACGGCATGGAAATAGCCTCGTTTTATACCTGCGATGATGAATGGATTCAGGAGGATGAAATTCCGCTGTTTGACACTGGCGATGTACCCGGAGAACAAAGAACCATGGCCGATTATCAGCTGAACAGCATACTGGACCTGGATCGCACCAAGATAATATACGTGTATGATTTCTTAAACATGTGGACTTTCTTTGTGGAGCTTGCCGCCATTGAAGAGCCTGAAACCGGAGCTACATATCCTGACCTGCTTTTTGCCCATGGTGTTATGCCTGCAAGTGCTCCTGAAAAAGAATTTAGTGCAGATGACGATGACATTTACGGCGACTTTGATGATGATTATGATGATGATGACCTTGATATGTTCAATGACGACACTGATAACCTTGAAGACTTAGGGTTTGACGAGAGGAATTGGAACTAAAGCTACTTAGCTGCTAAGCGAGGACACCATATGAGTAATTACAGAAACCTTATTGTATGGCAGAAGGCTATGACGCTGGTAACAAATATTTACCAAATTACAAATAGCTTTCCCAGAGAAGAGGCTTTCGGACTTACAGCACAAATTCGGAGATCGGCTGTTTCTGTTCCCAGTAATATAGCAGAAGGATATGGGAGAAGCAGCGATAGTGAACTTGCAAGGTTTCTGAATATAACAGCAGGCTCATTGTATGAGCTGCAAACCCAGCTCGAAATAGCGAGAAATATTAAGTACATAAATGAAGATGATTTTAATGCACTATATTCTGCTACCCGCGAGGTAGAGGTAATGCTGGTCTCTCTTATTAATAAAGTAAAACAAACTAAATAAACAATACTATCTAGGTCAGGCTAAGAAGCTAAGAAGCTTAGCCGCTCAGAAGCTTAACAAAATGATCAACCTTTTCAACACGCACATAGACACCCTTTCTATACACAGGGTAGGCAACAAGAGCCGCAATGAGGCTATATTTTTATCAGAACAGCCTTACACGCTTACGGATGAGATAACTCCGCTTCTTAAGGAGTATTTCTTTAAACCGTTTAGGGATAAGGAAGAAAACTATTTCCAGTTTGCGCATGATGTGCACCTGGACTACCATGACATGTACAACATGGCTACCGAGATTTTTGCAAATCCGGGGCAGGTACATGAGGTGTCAAAAAAAATAACAAAGCACCTTTTTGAGCAGAGCAATCACCCGCACATAAAAAATGGTGAGGTATATGTTTGCTACTTTACCAATGTGTCTATTGATAATAACGTAGTTGATGCAGTGGGTATCTTCAAGAGCGAGATCAAGACCGATTTCCTTCAGTTTGAAGAAAAGGGAAGTAATTTGGAAATGATCCTGCAACAGGGCATCAACCTGAACAAGCTGGACAAGGGCTGCCTCATCTTCAACTACAAAAAAGAGGAGGGGTATAAAATACTTACAATAGACAGCAACAGGTATGATGCCCGCTACTGGCTGGAGCATTTCCTGTCGGTAGATGCGTTCCAGGACGAAACGTTCATGACCAAGAAGTACCTTAAATTCTGCCAGGATTTTGCCAAGGAAGTTGTGCTTCCGGCCGAAGACAAAAAGCAGGAAGTAATGTTCATGAACCGTGCGGTAAACCACTTCGCCAAAAATGATGAGTTTGAGGAAACCAAATTCCTCAACGAAGTGCTGGACAACCCTGACCTGATACCGGAGTTTAAAAATTATAAAGTAGAGAAAGCGCCTAAGTACAGCATTGAAGATGTAACGTCTTTCCCTATAGCCAACTCAGCCGTTACCGATGCCAGGAAAAAAATGAAGAATACCATAAACCTGGACACCAACATCCAGATAAAGCTCGATTTCATAAACCCCGAAAGCGCCGAAAAATTTGTAGAAAAAGGCTGGGATGAAGAAAAGCAGATGTATTATTACCTGGTGTACTTTAATAAAGAACAAAAGAGTTAACAGCTAATACTGCTGATAATCATGTTAAAAGAGGCTTAAAGGCCTCTTTTTTGTTGTTAAATGTATGGTAAACCTCACATTGCCCATTTTTGTAAGTGGTTTTTATATCTATATTTAGTAAATTTTTTAATCACTTTACAAGGTAAATGTCCGCTAAATTAAGGCTGTTCCTGCTCTTGCTGTTGTGTGTTGCTGCCATGCCCGTGGCCGCACAGGTAACGCCTGCACCGCAGCAGGACACCGTAAAGCAGAAGCGCGACCAGATGTACAAAAAGCTGGAAAACTACTCTAAGCGAAAGAAATTTACCAAGTTTGTGCACAAGCTCATTTTTAAGCCGGTGCGCGATGAAGAGCCGGCAAATGTGCGAAAGAAGACCAAGAAGCGAACACCCGAACTTCAAAATAACTATGTAGGCTACCAGGGTAAAACAGTAAGGCGGATACATGTAGAAACGCTTGACCCCTTCGGCTACTCTATATCCGACACTACCCGAAAGCCTGATAACTGGCTGGAAAATTTTGGTAACAGAGTACACCTTAAAACCAAGCAGCTCACTATAAAGAACCTTCTGCTGTTTAAGCGCTACGAGCCGTTGGATTCGCTCCTGGTAAAGGAATCTGAACGTTTGATACGCAGCCAGCGCTATGTGCGCCGTGTAGCCATTGAACCACGCCCTGTAGCGGGAAGTAAAGATTCTGTAGATGTTTACATACGTGTGCTGGACTCCTGGAGCCTTATCCCGAATGGCTCGGCATCGGGTTCGGGTACTTCCATAGAACTGACAGAACGTAACTTCTTTGGACTGGGGCATGAATGGCGCAATGATTTTGATAAAAGGTTCAGCACCGGCAAAACCGAGTATCTTACACGCTACCGTGTGCCAAATATTATGAATACCTATATAAATGCTACCATAAACTACCAGTTGTGGGAGTATGACAATTCACTTAAGAGCTTCGGGCTCGACAGGGAATTTTTCTCAGCCTATACCAAATGGGCGGGGGGTGTATATTTTGAAGAGCGGTTTACACGCGATTCGCTGCCCGATGCGGAGAACGTAAAAGCTATACAAAACTTCAAGTCAAAAGCGCAGGACTATTGGGCGGGCTATTCGTTCAAGATTTACGAAGGTGAAACCGAAGAAGAGCGTACTACCAACCTGGTAACAACTGCACGTTACTTTAACCAGCGGTATAGCGAATCGCCGGGCATAGAATATGATTCTATAAATTTTTTCTCGGATGAGAAGCTTTACCTGAGCAGTATAGGTTTAACTTCCCGTAAGTTCGTGCAGGACAAGTTTCTCTTTAATTACGACATTGTAGAGGACATACCCATAGGAAAAGTGTATTCTCTAACTACGGGCGTACAGGACAAGAACGGTGAGCGGCGCCTTTATGTGGGAGGGCGCTACGCTTTTGGGAACTACCATGACTGGGGTTATATGAGTGCTAACCTGGAGCTGGGGTCTTTTTTTTATAAAGAACGTACCGACCAGACTGTTCTGCGGCTGGAAGGGCTATACTTTACCAATATACTCAACTGGGGCAAGTGGCGTTTCAGGCATTTTATAAAACCTGTTATAGTACTGGGCGATAACCGTCTGCCTATAAACAATGACCAGCTAACCCTGAACGGCGACTATGGCATACAGGGGTTTGACAGCCGCACGCTCTTGGGAACCAAAAAAGCATTAATAACACTGCAAACACAAACATATTCGCCATGGAACCTGTTTGGTTTCCGCCTAAATCCTTTTGTTAACTATACGCTGGGTGTTATAGGTACTGAAGAAGTAAAATTATATGAAAGCAGGGCCTATCATAAAATAGGCGTGGGTGTGCTTATATATAATGATTACCTGGTGTTTAACAGCTTTCAATTTTCAATTGCTTTCTATCCTAACATTCCTGATGTAGGGAAACAGGTATGGCGCACCAATACCTTCCAGAATACCGATATTTCACTGCCTGATTTCCAGGTAGGCAAACCGGTAACTGTGCCTTACCAGTAAGGCGGGGTTAAGCCTGCAGTACAAACTCTTCAATTTGTTCAGGAATTTTGTAGGCTTGCCAGTCGGTTGCCAATAACTTTTTTATTTGTTCCTTCAGGTTTCTGTAATCAGAAGGTTTTATAAAATAATAATTGGCGCCAATTTCTCTTGCCAACGCAATGTGGTTAGAGCTGGCGCTGGTGGAATAAATTATTACCGGGACAGGACGATAGGCTTCAACAGTACGAATAAAAGTTAAAGCTTCCAACCCGTTTATCTTGGGCATATTTAAGTCAAGGAAAATAATATCAGCAGCAGCGGCAGGGTTCTCCTTTATCTGCTTTATCAACTCAGCACCATTATTAAAAATAGTAAAAGTACAATCAGAGCTGATTTCGGACAGGGCCTGGCTGAAGATGGCTACATCATCGGAATCATCATCAGCAAGAAAAATATTTTTGCATTGTAGTAACATAAGCTTTCAGTTGTGACTTACAAAAAGTTAGTTTTAAAAGAAAGCTTTGTTTAGAAGTTGTCTGATAAAAGTAGCTCCCGGAAATCGGGTAATAATTACAAAGATATTGCAATAAAAGCTTACAAATCTGCTTTTTTGAGTTAAATAATTATAACATTATACATCCATTAATGAGCTATAACTAAATGATAATGAGTCGCCATTAACACTTTCTGGCACAGTTCCTGCACAATCATTAGCGGAGAAATGATTATGAAAAAGCGAAAATTTGCTTATGTGCTTGGGGCGGCAGGATTGCTGCTCCTTGCCATTGCCTGCCCGGGATGCTCGGGCATATCAACCGGCCTTACCAAAGTGGCCGATGCTATTACACAACCAACCGCACGCGAACTTTATGCACGCGAACTAAAAGATAATGATATAATACTGGATCAGTGGGAGGCTACTTTTAAGCTGGCCCTGCAGGATAGCCTTGCCGTTGCTTTGCCATATGGAGAGAAGGGAACCTTCAGCTCCGGCCATAACGCCGCTTACAGCTATGTGGTAACGCTTCAGGAAGGCGAAAAGCTTGCCGCCGAAGTGGTTACCGATACTGCCAGCCGCGTATTTATTGATGTATTTGAATTGAACGGCACCGGCTATAGGCATCTGCAGAGCACCAATATGGGTGAGACCGCCATAGAATTTACACCGGCACAGGCGGGCTCCTATAAAATCATACTACAGCCTGAAGTGGCTGCTGCCAGTGATTTCTTTATCAGCCTTAACAAAAAGCCCATGTATGGCTTTCCTGTTGCCGGCAAAGGCAATGCGGCCATTGGCAGTTTTTGGGGTATGGAGCGCGACGGGGGCAAACGCCGCCATGAGGGTATTGACATCTTTGCTAAAAAGGGTACACCCGTGGTTGCCATAACCGATGGTACTGTAAGCTACACCGGCGAGCGCGGCATAGGCGGAAAACAGGTATGGCTGCGTGATGGTTTGTTTGGCAAATCGTTATACTATGCGCACCTGGACGGTTTTGCGGTAGTAGCGGGCACACGCGTAAAAGCAGGTGATACACTTGGCTATGTAGGTAATACAGGCAATGCCAGGTTTACACCTGCACACCTGCACTTTGGTATTTATACTATGGGTGGCGCCGTAAACCCGCTGCCGTATGTATTTACCGTACCTAAAATTTCGGCGAAGCAATTTCCAAAATCATTTAAAGCTACAACGGTAAAGGTGAAAGGTGCAGCAAACCTAAGGCAGGGTCCGGGAACCGACATGCCTGTTATAGGCGCTGTATCAGCCAATGAAACTGTACTGCTTCTGGGCCAGAACAAAGACTGGCTGCACGTTAAGACACCCACAAATAAACAGGCTTTTTTACATAAGAGCCTCGTGAAAGGATAAAAGGAAGCCTCTGCATTCGCAGGGGCTTTTTTATATACTACAATTCATCCTTAAAAAATTACAGTTCGGTCAGTAAGTTTTTACCTGCTTTATTTATCTTTAGATATTTGTTCTGTCAAAATACATCACCAACTTTTAAAACATTAAATTATGACGAGAGTAGTTACAATTATTGTCCTTTTCATAACAGCCATGGTTACAGCGCAGTCACAGTATGACCAGGGTATGCAAAAGGCTTTCAAGCTTTGGGGCGAAAATAAGGATGCCGAAGCTGCAGCGCTTTTTGAAAGGATAGCCTCCGCTGAAAAAAACAACTGGCTGCCTAACTACTATGTGGCGCTTATTAACACTACACAGGCTTTCCAGACAAAAGACAGGGAAAAGGTGAGCGCGCTGCTTACCAAGGCACAAACCGCTCAGGATGCCGCGATGCTTATAGCCCCTAACGAGCCGGAGCTCATGGTTATGCAGGCCATGATATACACAGCTTATGTAGCATCAGACCCAATGACAAACGGCATGAAGCTGGGCGGAAAAGTAAACGAACTATATGCTAAAGCACTTGTAATTGCCCCCAATAACCCGCGTGTTGTTTTCAGTAAAGCCGAATGGGACATGGGCAGCGCCAAATACTTTGGTACCGATACAAAACCTATTTGCGCGCAGGTTGAAAAATCTATAGGTTTGTTTAAAGATTTTAAGCCGGCTTCGCCTTATCACCCTAAATGGGGGCTTGAAAGGGCGCAGCAAACACTGGAGGAATGTAACAAAGGCAAATAATGAAACCTATACTCAGGGAGCTTTTCAGGGCAGTTGGCTTGGGGACACTTATTTTTGTTATAATACTGATAGGTGTTTCTAAAGGAGAAGTAGCCTGGAGCCAGCGCCTGGTTTGGCAGTTCCTGTACATTGTGGTGGGCTATACTTTTACTTTGTACGTGTCTAATACGCTTGTGTTTAAAGCTATGGATCGCATATTTGGTAAAGGCCGCATGACCCTGAAAAGGCTTTTGGCAGGTTTTGCATCATCGTTTGTTGTTTCACTTTTCATCATTTTCCTGCTGCGCATTTTTGAAGAGGTAGTGATGGGCGGAGAATCTTTTGAAGGTTTCATGGAACGGGAAACCCTTGATAACTACTATCTTGCCATTGCGCTGACTTTAGGTATCAACCTGTTGGTCCATGCTTTCTACTTCTACAAAAGATACCAGGAGAACCGGGTAAAGGAACAGAAGATAATTGCCGGTACAGCTTCGGCTCAGTTTGAAACGCTTAAGAACCAGATAGACCCGCACTTTTTGTTCAACAGCCTTAATGTATTGAGTTCGCTGATAGAGGAGAACCCTGAGAGTGCGCAAAAGTTCACCACATCACTTTCAAAGGTGTACCGGTATGTACTTGAGCAGAAAGACAAGGAACTGGTGAGCGTGCAGGAAGAGCTGGCTTTTGCCAAAACCTACATGAACCTGCTGAAAATGCGGTTTGAGAACAGCGTATTTTATGAGCTGCCCGAAGAAATTTCTAATCCTGAGGCTAAGGTGGTGCCGCTGTCGTTACAGCTACTGCTCGAAAATACCATAAAGCATAATGTAGTGAGCCAGCAAAGGCCTTTAAAAATAAGGATTTATGAGCATGATGGTTACCTTGTGGTACAGAATGACCTGCAGAAGAAAGAAGTATTGCAGGACAGGAGGGGTGTAGGCCTGCAAAACATTGTGAGCCGATATGCCATTATTACTGCCCGCCAGGTGCAGGTGGAAGAAACACAACAACATTTTACAGTAAAATTACCGATACTTACTAAACAACTCGGAATTATGGAAACAGCACATTTTGATGAAACTGAGAACAGCTACTATAAAGCACAACGCAAAGTAGAAGAAATAAAAGGCTTTTATGGAAATTTATACTCATTCATTCTTGTAAACATAGGGCTAATGATACTTAACCTGGTTACTTATCCTGATTACCTGTGGTTCTTGTGGCCATTTTTCGGATGGGGTATAGGGGTGGCAATACATGCCATGAGTGTGTTTAATCTTCTGCCCTTTCTTGGCGCCGACTGGGAAGAGAAGAAGATTCGGGAAATCATGGAGCGAAACAAAACCAATAAATGGTCATAATCATGAAAAGCTATTTTTTTGAAGAAACAGAATATAACAGGGCTAAGA
>JAEWKB010000208.1 GCA_023386255.1 Bacteroidota bacterium | reverse complement strand
CTGTTATAGTCCTGTATTGCAGCGGCAAAAATTTCGGAAGCCGAAGCAGAGAAATTGTTAACCAGCACTACCAGCGGGCCATCCCATTGTACACGCGGGTCATTGTCAGAAAGCACTTCTTTCTTTCTTCCTGTAGATTTTACCTGCACTACAGGCCCCTGCGGTATAAACAATCCCACAATATCAACTACGGTTTTCAGTGAACCACCGCCATTATCGCGTAAATCCAATACGATACCCTGAACGCCCTGCGCTTTTAATTTTTCAATCTCCGCAGCAACATCTTTAGCGGCATCCCGGTTATCCTGGTTCTCAAAATCTATATAGAATTTAGGGAGGTTTATAACCCCATATAGCTTCCCGTTCTTGTTAACAACGCTGGACTTAGCATAAGTTTCTTCCAGCTCTACCACTTCCCTTACAATTGGTATTACCTTAATGGTACCATCAACTTTTTTTACTGTAAGCCTTACTTCAGTACCTTTAGGGCCTTTAATTTTTTTAACAACATCATCAAGACGAAGGCCGGCAATATCTACAGCTTCATCAGACCCCTGGGCAACTTTCATAATTACATCGCCCTGTTCCAGTTCTTTGCCTCTCCAGGCCGGCCCGCCCGGTATAAGTTCAGAAATTTCTACATAATCACCTTTTTTACCCAGCCTTGCCCCAATACCTTCAAGTGACCCCCTCATTGTGGTATCAAACTTTTCTTTTTCTTCGGGAGCAAAATAAAATGTATGCGGGTCAAAACGTTCAGCAATAGAATTTATATAAATGCTGAACCATTCATCGCGGGTAAGGTCATCAATAAAATCAAAGTACTGGTCAAGTGAAGACAAGGTAGACTCACGCGATTCTTTTTCAAGTTCGGCAAAAGTTTTTACTTTATAGGAAGCATCTTTTTTCTTTTTATCTTCTTCAAGCTTTTGTTTGTCTGTTATAGAGGAAAGCACAGAAAGCTTCAGCTGTTTTTCCCAGCGTTTTTTAAGTTCAGCATTGTTTTTAGAAAAAGGCTGCTTTTCATAATCCACGTTAAACTGCTCGTCAGCCGTAAAGTCAAAAGGTTTTGAAAGAATGTCTTTGTAAAAACCTTCGGCCTCCTTAATCCTTTCAATCAGCCTCTCATGCGTAAGGTTGAAGAAAGTAAGGTCGCGATTATTGATCATATCATCAATCTGCATCTCATATTTAGCAAATTGGTCAATATCTGACTGTATAAAAAAGCGCTTAGACGGGTCTATACCCTCAAGATAACTTTTATAAACCCCTTTAGAAAAATTATCATCTATTTTTGCAGGGTCATAATGGCCCTTTTCTATTACGAACGTTAAAAGCTCAAGAAGAAGTTTATCTTTTTCCGGGTCAGCCTGTTTTCTTGTAGGCACAAAACTCCATAGTGCTACTGCAAGTACAGCAACAATTGCTATGATTTTATAGTTTCTTTTCATAAAGTTCAAAATAGCATTCATTTAAATTCTGTATAGAAAAAAGTATGCCAAACTTAAATGCATGTAATTGCCGGGCATCCTCTATTTAGCAAACGTAAATGTACAATAGTTATTTTTAATTTGCCATACTGTTTGCACACAATTGGTACAATAACTTTTACAAAAGTTACAGCTCTTACCTGTTTTTCAAAACAAGTAATAAATAACTACTTTTGGCTTACTAAAGAAAGCTCATGAAATATTACATTATAGCCGGAGAAGCATCAGGTGATCTTCACGGATCTAACCTGATGAAAGAACTATATAAGCAGGACCCTGAGGCAAATATAAGGTTTTGGGGCGGAGACCTGATGCAACAGGCGGGCGGGACACTGGTTAAGCATTACCGGGACCTGGCATTTATGGGGTTTATAGAGGTAGTACAGAACCTGAGAACAATCCTTAATAATATTAAATTCTGCAAAGAAGATATCAAAGCTTTTAATCCTGATGCTATAATTTTTATTGATTACCCTGGCTTTAATATGCGAATTGCAAAGTGGGCTAAAACTGAAGGATACCAGACACACTATTACATCTCTCCGCAAATATGGGCGTGGAAGGAAAACCGGATTAAATCAATACGGCGTGATGTTGACAAAATGTACATTATCCTCCCCTTTGAAAAAGATTTTTATGAAAACAAACATGATTTTAAGGTAGAATTTGTAGGCCATCCGCTTATTGATGCCATACATAACCGCAAACCTACCGATGCTGAAGCATTTAAAAAAGAACATGCGCTTGATGAACGCCCTGTTATTGCACTATTGCCCGGCAGCCGCAAGCAGGAAATATCTAAAATGCTGGAGGTGATGCTGTCTGTAACGGATGATTTTCCGGACTATCAGTTTGTCATAGCAGGCGCCCCCGCCCAGGAATATTCATTTTATGAGCAGTTTTTAAACGGCAGGAATATCAGGTTTATTTCCAATAAAACCTATGATTTATTAAGTGTTGCGCATTCAGCATTGGTAACATCTGGCACTGCTACACTTGAGACGGCACTTTTTAAAGTTCCTGAAGTAGTTTGCTATAAAGGCAGCTGGATTTCTTACCAGATTGCAAGGCGGATAATAACGCTTAAATACATTTCACTGGTAAATCTGATCATGGATAAAGAAGTTGTTAAAGAATTGATACAGGATGAGTGCAATAAAAAAAATATAAGAATAGAACTCCAAAAAATTTTAACTCCTGAATACCGCCTAAACCTTCTGAAACAGTATGATTTGCTGGAAAAAAAATTAGGCGGAGAAGGCGCAAGTTTTAAAACCGCAAACCTCATTATCAAACATTTAACATAGTTTCTTAAATTTATATTAATTTTATTTTTCTATATTTGCAAAAACCGATTGTGAATTTGATAAAATAAAAGTTTTGAAAAGAATCCAGGCCCTTACCCTTTTAATGTTAATGATGACGCTAGGCGCATCGGCACAAATAGTAACCTCAAAAAAGGAGGCTCAAAAAAAGGGGACATATAATTATACTGAAAAACCTTCGCAACCTGCACAAGCCCGTGCAACGTCAAACGATAAACCTTTAACCGTAACCGATAGTGACATGGCTTCTCTTCTTGGAAGCAGCCCTGTTATAGCTTACGAACCCGTTAAGGAAATTCGTAGGGGCGGCCCGAGTAAACTTGAGGCTCCTTCAAAAAAGAAGAGTATACTACTGGATTCAGGTGACGATGATATTACACCTTCTACCGATAATTACCTTGCAGAACAACTTGTAAACAATGCTATGCAGTTTGAGGGCGTACGCTACAGGGGCGGAGGCACTACTACCGCAGGTATGGATTGCTCCGGCATGGTAACGGCAGTTTTCAGGATTTTTGACCTTTCTTTACCTCGCAGCTCGCATGAAATGGCGAAACAAGGTGTTGAAATTCCACTTGCTGAAGTTAAAAAAGGCGACCTTCTTTTCTTTAAGAACAACCCCAGGAGAAGCGTAATAAATCACGTAGGCCTTGTTACTGAAGTAACTGAAGAAGGTGAAGTGAAATTTATCCACGCCTCAAGCAGCAGCGGTGTTATTGTTTCATCCATGAACGAAGCTTACCACAAAAGAACTTTTGTACAGGCAAACAGGGTTGTAGGAAATTAATCCCCCTTTACTTTACCTCAACTTCATGGTACTTCTGTTTTCTGAATTTTTATGAAGATATCGAAGTACCCTATAATCAGCATTACTGTTTTTTTTGGTACAGGCATTGCCGCAGGGCATTATCTGCATCCTGCGCCATGGGCACTTTACACTGCTTATATAATAGCGGCTATAGCATTAACCTTCAGCTTTTTTCGCTCCGGTAAAAACCTGGTACAAAAACCCTATTTTGGCGGCTGCACCTGGTTGCTATCTCTTGTCGCAGGACTTTGCAGCTATACCATCCACTATGCTCCCCATCAAAGTTCTCATTACAGCCATTTTATAAAAGGAAATCAAATACCTGCAATTAAGGGTGCTGTTTCTGAAAGGCTAAAGCCCAATCAATTTGCTGAAAAGTATTATTTTAATATAACTGCTGTAGATAATTATCCTGCATCAGGAAAACTTCTTATTACTGTGCCTCATGACTCTGTCCGCACCACTCTTCATGCAGGTGACCAGCTTATAATTGCAGATGATTTAAAGCCGATTTCAAAGTCCCTCAACCCCTACCAGTTTGATTATTCAAAATACATGGAAGGGCAAAATGTATTCCATCAGGTAAAACTGAAAGATAATTACATCCTATTGGGTCAAAATCACAACCCGGACTACCACCTGGAAAACCTCCGCAATTTATTAATAGACAGCTTTGGCATACATGAATATGATCCTGTAACACTGAATGTTATTAAAGCATTACTGCTAGGCCAGCGGCAGGATATGGATGCCGAAACGATTGCCAATTATTCTAACACGGGTGTTATACATATCCTGGCTATTTCAGGTTTGCATATTGCAGTACTGTTTTATATACTTACTATACTGTTAAAACCGTTAAACCGCTTTAACAGGAAAGGTAAATTGCTCCAGTTGCTTTTAGTGCTTGCTTTCCTATGGCTGTTTGCTTTTATATCCGGATTATCTGCATCAGTAGTCCGTTCTGTGGTAATGTTTAGTTTTGTCAGTATTGGCTTATTTTTCAACAGGAATGCTAACATTTATAATTCCATAGCTGTTTCAATGCTTTTCCTGCTGCTGGTAAAGCCGATGTTTTTATTTGATGTAGGCTTTCAGCTAAGTTATGCCGCTGTTTTTGCTATTGTGTGGCTGCAGCCGCTTTACAAGAAGATAAAGGTATCAAGATATAAACTAATAAATTATATTGCTGACACAGCCCTTATATCGCTTGTAGCACAAATTGGGGTCCTCCCGCTAAGTTTATATTACTTTAACCAGTTCCCGCTACTGTTCCTGCTGGCTAATGTGGTGGTAGTGCCTTTATCAACCTTAATATTGATTGTAGGTATCATTGTACTGGCACTAAACTTCATTTGGGCTGATGCGGCTGTTTTAATTGGCAAAGTGTTAGGCATGTTGATAAAAGGCATGAATATGTTTATTGCTTGGATAGCTTCTTTTGACAAACTGGTGATAAAAGATATTCCCTTTACAATGGCTCTTAATGTAATACTTTATACAGTTATAATATTTTTTGTGTTGTGGATGTATAAAAAGAGTTTTTACCGTAGTGCAGCATTATTAGGCGCGGTAATCTTATTTCAGGCTGCTTATATTGCAACATCCGTTAAAGCCGAAAAAACAGATGAGCTGGTAATTTTTAATAATTGGAAAAACACATTAATAACAATTAAGGATAACAATAAGATAACCGCCTACACAAGTGATAGTTTAAACATAAATGATAAAAATCTGGCAGCCTATAACAAAGGTAACTTTAACCAGAAGATCAACTTTAAGCCATTAAACAACCTGCTGTGGTTTAAGAATAAAAAGATAATGATACTGGACAGCCTCGGCGTTTATGACAGGTTAGTTAAACCTGACGTTCTGGTAATTACGCAATCTCCAAAAGTGAACATGGACAGAGTGCTGAGCGAGCTGCAGCCTAAACAGGTTATTGCCGACGCCACTAATTACAAATCCTACACTGCACGCTGGGCCACCACATGCAGAAAACAAAAAATCCCTTTCCATGCTACTGCTGAAAAGGGATTCTCTAAAATTGAATAGTATCTATTTTGCTTTTAAAACGTCCAGCAGTTGCTGCGGTGTATGGTAGCCAACAATTGGGGCTTTAATTTCACCCTTATTATCAAATATCATCATTGAGGGGTAAGCCTGAACTTTTAAGAAAAGAGTAAACTCGTGCACTGCATTCCTTCCTTTGCGGTCGGCCACATACTGCGGATTGCTGTATTTTTTTCCTTTATAATTTACAACAGAATTACCTTCTGCATTAAATTTTACCGGATAGTAGTTATCATTAATGTAAGATACTACCGCAGCATCATGAAATGTGTTTTTATCAAGCATTTTGCACGGGCCGCACCAGTCGGTGTATACATCCATAAAAATAGGCTTAGCCTTTTTCTTTTGAGCGGCAAGCGCCTCATCAATAGTCATCCATTTAATTTCCTGGGCCTGTGTGGCCAGTGCCCCAAGGGCAACAAACAGCGTTAAAAGTAATTTTTTCATTTGTATCTAAAAGTTTAAAAGTGGTTTTTCAAAAACAGTGCCGAAAATTATCGCACACCGTGCATTAACTTTTTAAGCAGCGGATGCAGCATCATTACAAGAAGCCCTAAACTAATAGGAACAAGTGTAAAGATCAGGAAGAAAGTAGAAAGCGAGTACTTTTCTGTAATCTCATTGATCATTCCTCCCATCGTACCTGCAGTTTTATTTCCAATAGCAATAGCAAGATACCAAATACCGAACATTACACCAATCATCCTGGCCGGTACTAACTTACTTACATAAGATAAACCTACAGGTGACAGGCAAAGCTCACCAAGCGTATGGAACAGGTAAGCAAAAATTAGCCACACCATACTCACCTTAATATCAGCTCCGGCTGTTATTGTAGATGCTCCGTAAGCAAGGGAAGCAAATCCGATACCTAATAATGATAATCCCATACCGTATTTAACCGCTGCCGGAGGATTAAATCTACTTTCCCATACCTTAGAGACAACCGGCGCAAACGCAATTATAAAGAAAGAGTTAAGGATACCAAACCATGAAGCTGCAACTACTGTTTCATCTTTATTATACTCCCTCACTAACATCCAGATTACCACTCCCCAAATAACAGCGAAGCTAAATCCAAGAATGGTATTACCAACAGGATACTTTTTGAAGGTTTGCTTAAAAAGCTTCATTAAAACAAATGTTATAATACCAAGCGGAACAACAGTAAGAAGCGCATTAATAATTTTAAACATTGATGCGGTAGAACCTGTAAGTTCCCTTTGTGTATATTTCTCAGCAAAAATGGTCATAGAACCACCTGCCTGCTCAAATGATGCCCAAAAGAATACAGTGAAAAATGCAAATATTGTAACGGCTATAAGCCTGTCTCTTGTAACATGAGAATAACGGGTTAACCTTCCAATAAGCAGTATAAGGAATAACGCGAGCCCTAATAAAATTGTAAAGTTAGAACCGTTAAGGCTGCCAACATTAAAATCTAAAAGGTTATTCCCGCTGATCTTTGAGTATGGGTCGTTAAGTATCCATACAAGTCCCAGCACCAGCGATGCCACCATCAATACAAGGTCAAAAGTTGTAAATGGCACGCGTTTGTCGCCATCATCGGTATTTTCCTTGGCAAGTTTTTCAGCCGCTGTTGGTTTTGTACCTATGTCTCCAAAAATTCCCTGCGTGAAGTAGAATTGAAGCATCCCAAAGAACATAAAGATACCGGCTAAACCAAAGCCCCAGCTCCAGCTAACCTGCTCCCCTATGTACCCACAAAGCATAATTCCAAGAAACGCACCTGCGTTAACACCCATATAAAATATTGTATAGGCACCATCCTTTTTCTCCGGATGGTCTTTATACATATAAGATACTATTGATGTCATATTTGGCTTGAAGAAGCCATTACCAAATATAAGAAGGCCGATACCTATATAAAGGAAGGTTGGCGTTTCTATAGCCATACTTGCATGGCCCATGGTCATTAAAAAAGCTCCAATTACTACCGCCCATCTATATCCTAAATATTTATCGGCCAGATAACCACCCATAATAGTTGTTAAATATACCAATGATGTATAGGTACCATATAATGCGAGGGCATTTTCTTCCGGCCATTCCCATCCTCCCTTAGCATAAGAAGAAATTAAGAACAATACCAATAAGGCACGCATTCCGTAATAAGAAAAACGTTCCCACATTTCGGTAAAGAAAAGAACAAACAAACCGGCCGGGTGACCTAATACATTTGATTTAAAAAAGTCATTAGATGTAGCTGTAGACATACTTTATATATTGATTACTATTATTTTATTTTACTTCCTGCATTAGTTTTCTCACTAGAGGCGAGATTACAATGAGTACAATTCCTGCAATTGCGGCATATATAGCTAACTGATAGTATCCATCAGTATAAGTGGCTAACTTTTGCGGAAGGGTGTCATTCTCACCCCCTTCAGATAATCCTGCCCCAAGTATACCGGCTACATATTGTCCGTAAGCACTGGCAAGGAACCACATTCCCATCATTACACCCTGAAGCCTTTGGGGCGATAGCTTTGTCATAATTGAGAGACCTATCGGTGACAGGCAAAGCTCGCCAAAAGTAATGACAAAATAAGCCAAAACAAATACATCCAGGCTTGCTATACCAGACCCGGCTATTACCTCAAAAAAACGTGTTGTATAGAAAGTGTAGAAACCACCTGCAAGGAATAAAAACCCAAGGCCGAACTTCACCACCGTATTCGGCTCAATTCTCTTCTTAGCCAAGGCCCCCCATACAAGGCCGACTATAGGTGCAAATATTATAACAAACACTGAGTTCGCTGCATTGTTTACTCCGTTAGGATCCAGTTTCCAAAATCCAAGGACTTCATTATTAAGGTTTTTAGCCGCGAATATGCTAAGCGAACCTCCACTCTGCTCAAAAAATGCCCAGAATATTATTGAGAAGATAATGAATATTAATGCTGCTATAAGTTTTTTGCTCTCTGCCCATGTATGTTTAGTCATCTCATAACCAAGATACAGTAGCGTAGCAGGGCCTATTATATACATAAAGTAATTGGTATACTCTGTCTTGGCCACCATAGTCATGACCACAGGAATTAAAGCGAGCGTAAGGGCATAAACAGCATACTCATACCAGGCCTTACCTGATTTTACTTTTACGCTTACCCTGGCTGTATCCTCGGGTGCTACATTTTCAAAACCTTCAACATGCGGAACTTTTTTAACTTCTCCATCCTGACTCTGGAATGGAGATAAGCCAATTGGCCCAAGTGTCTTTTGAGTAAATAAAAATGTAATAAGGCTGATTGTCATTACTACACCTGCAAGGCCAAAAGCAACATTCCATGTATATTGTTCCGGAATAAAGCTGCTGAACAATTCGCCTTTACCTATTGATATACAAGCGTAGCCACCCAGTAAGGCGCCAATATTAATACCTGAGTAAAATAAAGAAAAACCTGCATCTCTCCTTGTATCGTCTTTTTTGTATAAAGAACCTACCATAGTAGAAATGTTCGGCTTAAAGAAGCCTGTACCGATTACTGTAAAGCTAATACCTAAAAAGAAATTACTTTCGGGGAAAGGGTCGAATGCTAATATAGCACTACCAATTATCATCAGGATACCGCCCCAAAACAGTGACTTCCTGAAACCAAGTATTTTATCTGCAAATAAACCACCTATAAAGGTAAATGCATATACAAAAGCCTGGGTTGCGCCATATTGTAAATTGGCCTGGCCTTCAGCCATATGACCCCCACCTTCTAAAACAAGATGAGTTATCATAAAGTAGGTCAGGACACCCCGCATACCATAAAAACAGAAACGTTCCCACATTTCTGAAAAGAACAGATACCATAATTGTTTTGGATATTTGCCTTCAAAATTCTGGATTTCCTCCAGTGAAATATTTGTAGTGTTGCGCATTATAGTTTCTCTTTAATGAAGTTAGTCATCTTTGTATAAAGCTGCAGCCTTGTGGCCCCGCCATAAATTCCATGGTTCTTATCAGGATATATTGCCCAGTCAAACTGCTTATTGGCCTGTACCAGCGCTTCTATCATACGCATGGTGTTTTGAACATGCACATTATCATCGGCCGAGCCATGTATTAACAGGTATGATCCTTTTAACTTGTTTACGTGGTTTATGGGTGAGTTATCATCATAACCTGAGGCATTTTCCTGTGGAAGTTGCATAAAACGCTCAGTATATACTGAGTCGTAAAAACGCCAGTTAGTTACAGGGGCTACCGCAATAGCCATTTTAAACACGTCATTGCCTTTAAGGATGCAGTTTGATGACATAAAGCCGCCATAGCTCCACCCAAAGATGCCAATCCTCGCAGGGTCAATATAAGTATACTTTCCAAATACTTTAGCAGCATCTATTTGGTCTTCAACTTCATATTTGCCCAGTTCTTTATAGGTAACTTTTTTAAACGCAGCACCTTTAAATCCGGTTCCGCGGCCATCAACACAAGCTACAATATAGCCCTGCTGTGCCAGCATCATAAACCAGTAATCGTCGGCACTGTTCCACTCATTATTTACCTGCTGAGATCCAGGCCCGCTGTACTGGTACATGAACAGCGGATACTTCTTGTTCGGGTCAAAATCTTTAGGCTTTATCATCCATGCGTTAAGCTGATGGCCCTTTTCGGTAGTAATTACCATAAATTCTTTTACAGGCAGGTTATAATTTTGAAGCTTTGTTTTAAGAGCATCATTATTTACAATAGATTTTACAACCTTACCATCTTTAGCACTGTGTAAAGCGTACGATGTTGGTTCCTGTGCGCTTGAATAGCTATTTATAAAATATTCAAAATTCGGGCTGAAAGTACCGCTGTTTGTTCCTGTTCTTGGGGTAAGCCTAACCTTATTTTTGCCGTTAAGGCCAATCCTGTACACATCACGGTTTATTGACCCATTCTCTACCGACTGATAAAATATATTACCTGTCTTTTTATCAAATCCGTAGTAGGCGGTAACTTCCCAGCTTCCTTTTGTGATCTGGTTTATTAGCTTACCGTTGCTGCCATAGTGATATATGTGGTTGTAGCCGTCTTTCTCGCTTGTCCATATAAAGCTGTTGTCATTTAAGAAAGTAAGGTTATCGGTAATATCAACATAGGCTTTATCTTTTTCATTCAGCACAATCTTAGGAGCAGCTGTATTAGCATTAACAAATATCAGGTCCAGGTTGTTCTGGTGCCTGTTTAGCACCTGTACGCTTAGTGTTTGGGCGTCATTGGTCCACTTAATGCGCGGAATATAGAAGTCATTGTAGTCTCCAAGATTTACCTGTTTAGAACTACCTGATTTTATGTCATAAATATATAGTGACACAGTAGCGTTCTTTTCGCCTGCTTTAGGATATTTAAATACGTACTGCGATGGGTACAGCTGCTTGCCATACATATCCATAGAAAACTCGGGTACCTGGCTCTCATCAAACCTGATGTACGCTATCTTATCTCCTGTAGCATTCCAGTCGTAAGCACGCACAAAGGCAAATTCTTCCTCATATACCCAGTCTGTAATACCGTTAATTATTGCATTCTTCTTGCCATCAGTTGTTATCTGATCTACTTTTTTGCTGGCAATATCATATACATACAAATTATTTTCAAGTGCATATGCTACTTTTGAGCCATCAGCCGAAAATGTAGGCTCCTGCACTTTATAGGCAGTGAGCTTAGTAAGAGCTTTGGTTGCGGTGTCATAAATATAGTAATCAGCAGTAAATGAATGCCTGAAGATCTGTTCCGAACCTGTTGCTATAAGCAGTTTTTTCTCATCCGGACTGAATGTATAACTGTCAATACCTTCAGCCAGTTCTTTAAAATCTTTTGAATTTATAAGCGTGCTTACTTTACTTAGCGTTGCAAAATCATATAAATCTACAGTAGTGCTGCCTGTTTTGCGGTCATAGTTAAGCACCGTGTACTGGTTAGTGTTCTTCATGGCCTGCAGATCGTCCATGCCCTGAGCCCTGAAAGCACCGCCCCAAATTTCCTGCAATGTTATATTTTGTTGTGCTGCGGCCGGCAGTGTTGCCAGTAAAAAGAGAAAAAGTAACTGTTTCGTGTATTTCATTTTGCAGATGGTAAAAAACTCCCAATTTTAGTAAAAAATTATGAATTACAGCTTCTTTTTTTTGTTAAACTGCTTTTACAGGAAAACCTATCTAATATAGGTTCTTTAAATTGTAGCAAATACTACAGCTATAATGTATCTTTGCAACACCTATTTATTTTAAGACACTGGAAATGAGCAAAGCAATATCCGGTTTTTCCAAACTGACAAAAGAGCAAAAAATTGAATGGCTCGCGCAGGAATATTTTTCACATCCTGATGAAGCCCAATCTTTAATAAGAAAATACTGGAACGAGGACGAAAAACTGCAGAAACTACATGACGAATTCATAGAAAACACCATCACAAATTTTTATTTACCTCTTGGTGTCGCTCCCAATTTCAACATAAATGGGCGGAATTACACCATTCCCATGGCTACCGAGGAAAGCTCGGTGGTAGCAGCGGCGGCAAAAGCAGCAAAATTCTGGTCGGCACGAGGCGGGTTTAAAGCCACTGTGATCGATACCCAAAAAATTGGCCAGGTACATTTTATTTATAAAGGCGAAAGCTATAAGATACGCGACTTCTTCAACCTACTTAAACCGGTACTTTTTTCTGCCACAGAAATGCTTACTAAAAACATGAAAACACGTGGCGGCGGCATCCTGGATATCGAGCTGAGGGATAAAACAGCTGAAATTGATGGCTACTACCAGCTTCATGCGACTTTTGAAACGGTTGACAGCATGGGTGCCAATTTTATAAATTCATGCCTTGAGCAGTTTGCGAA
>JAEWKB010000166.1 GCA_023386255.1 Bacteroidota bacterium | reverse complement strand
ACCTTGATGTGCGCCATATTACTTTTGCCAGTGGTAATCTTGCATTAGGTATTTATGGAGCTAATTATAATGTGCCTCATGAGCTGCTGTTTTGGGGTATATTTGGCATAGGCATTATCGGGCTCATGAACTTTTTGGTTAGCTTCGGTCTTTCCATGGGATTGGCATTCCGTTCCCGAAACATCCCGCTTTCAGAACTTCGCCTTATAATGTTATCAGTATGGGGGCACTTTAAGCGCAGGCCCGGTTCTTTCTTCTTCCCCAACTTCAGGAACAAATAGTGTAAGTCTCAGTTTCCAGTCACGCTTCTGTACATTATCTTTGAAGTACGATTTACATTTTGATTGAAAGCTGTGATTGCGACTGACGACTTGAAACTCCCTTTACGTAAAATCATCCATGTAGATATGGATGCGTTTTATGCCTCGGTAGAGCAGCGGGATAATCCGGAACTGCGGGGCAAGCCTATTGCTGTAGGCGGGGGTGAAACAAGGGGAGTAGTGTCAGCAGCCAGTTATGAAGCCCGAAAGTTTGGCGTGCGCAGCGCCATGAGCGGTTATCTGGCAAAAAAGAAATGCCCGCAGCTTATCTTTGTTAAAACCAACTTTGATAAATACCGGGCTGTATCTGCCCAGATACGCAAAATATTTTACGATTATACCGATTTGGTAGAGCCACTCTCGCTTGATGAAGCCTATCTTGATGTTACGGTAAATAAAAAAGGAAATCCGAGTGCCACCATGATTGCCGCCGAAATACGCAAACGCATATTTGAGGAGACGGGTTTAACGGCATCGGCAGGGATTTCAATAAATAAATTTATTGCTAAAGTTGCCAGCGATTATAATAAGCCAAATGGGCAAAAAACAGTGAATCCTGATGAGGTTATTGAGTTCCTGGAGAATCTTCCTATTGGTAAATTTTATGGGGTTGGGAAGGTAACTGAGGAGAAGATGTATCAGTTAGGCATCTTTACTGGAAAGGATCTCAAAGAAAAAACTATTGAATACCTTACGGAGCATTTTGGCAAATCGGGCGCCTATTACTACTATGTGGTACGGGGCATACATACCAGCGAAGTGAAACCCGACAGGATAGCAAAGTCTGTAGGTACAGAGCATACTTTTAATGAAAACCTGGTTTCAGAGGTTTTTATGGAAGAAAAGCTGGAACAGATTGCGGGTGAACTGGAACGCAGGCTGAAAAAAAAGAAAATTGCCGGTAAAACGGTTACATTAAAAATAAAATACAGCGACTTTACCGTACAAACCCGCAGTAAAACAATTCAATATTTCATTTCCGATAAAAGCCTTATTATGGAAGCTGTAAAAGAACTGCTTTACCAGGAAAAGCCGAAAGAATCAGTGCGATTATTAGGTATATCACTATCGAATTTAAACACTGATGCCGAAAACAAAGTAAAGAAGCAGGTAGCGGTACAGCTTAAATTTGATTTTTAGCAACAAAAAAGCTGCTTGTAAGCAGCTTAATGTATTATATCTTTATTACAGGCTAGTCCCTGCTCGATAACTTGGCAAACAAGCGGAGGAACTCAATGTAAAGCCATACCAGCGTTACCATAAGGCCCATTGCACCAAACCATTCCATATGTTTAGGCAGACTGCTTTGCGCACCCTGTTCAATCATGTCAAAATCCAGGAACAGGTTTAGCGCTGCAAGTATTATTACCACTACACTGATACCTATGCTTGCTAATGAATCGCCATAATGTACTGCCTGGAAACCAAAAGCAAGGTTTAACACAAACGAAATCAAGTAATAGGTAAACACTGCAAGTGTTGCCGCAATTACGATAGACTTAAACTGTTGTGTAACTTTAACCACCTTAAACCTGTATAGTAAAAAACAAACCATAAAGGTTACCATAGTTGCGCCTACAGCCTGCAAAACAATACCGGGATACATAAATTCAAATATTAAAGATATTGCACCCACAAAAAGCCCTTTAAAAACAGAATAGGCCGGAGCCATGTAGCTGCTATAATCAGGTTTAAAGCCTGCCACAAGTACGGTAACAAAACCGGCAATACCTCCACCTATACCTAACACCATAGGGTTAACACCCTGAAACAGGATTAAGAATACGCTGATAAATGCGCTTGCTACGAGCGTTATAAACAGTAAGATACTTTTATTAATAGTCCCGTTAACCGTCATGGTATCGTTATAATCAATAACATTTACGGGATTGCCTTCGGCATCATATACTGTAGCAGTCTTAGCAAAAGCCTTGTTTTTTAAGAAAGGGTTGTTTGATTTAAGGTTCATAATTATAATTTTATATGTCCAAATATAATAAAAGAGTTTCTATTAATTAATATCCTTGTCTGTCCCGGCTGAAATTAGCCTTTTCAGGAGCATGATTTGTCCCAAATGGTAATAGCAGTGTTCAATCATTCCGTCAATATTGCGGCGACAGGTGCCATATTTCTCATCAACAAAAACATCATCCAGCTTTTCATCAGGAATTTGTTCTATCTTCTGTGCAAGCTCTTCGGTATCAGCAAAAAGCTTAAAGAGTATGCCATCCCATTGCTCCTGAGACACCACCGGGGCAAAATCAAAACTGTATTTGTCCCTGATGTCTAATGATCCGCCCTTAAAAACATTTAATATCCCGGCAATATAGTAGTGAATATGCTGCGCAAGAGCTGAAATGGTATTTAAAGATTCAATTTTGGCCACTGCCGCAGCAATGGGAAGTTGTACGAGTTCATTCTTAAAGTTGGTGTTGGCAATCCATGTTCCGTTAAGTACTACTTCCCTTAACCGGTTTGCCAGTTGTTTGGCTGATGTCATAATAGTGTGACAAAATTATAACAGCAAGATAAAAAAACTCCCGCAAGTGCGGGAGTTTTGTGTTATGATATTTCTGAAACCCTGAGGGTGTTAACCATTCCTTTTTCTATTACGGGCATGGCGGCAAGGTTTATAAGCATATCGCCCTTTTCTACATAGCCCATTTCTTTAGCTATGTCATTAATGTCCTCAACAGTTTCGTCAGTGCTCAGGAACTTATCATAGTAAAAAGAATTTACGCCCCAAAGCAGGTTCATCTGTGTCAATATTTTTTTGTTTGATGTAAATACCAGGATATGTGCGTTCGGCCTCCATGCTGATATCTGGAATGCTGTGTAGCCGCTATTGGTAAGCGTGGTAATGGCCTTGGCTTTAATTACGTTGGCCATTTGCGTGGCGTGGTAACATATTGATTTAGTAATGAAACGCTTGGTACGTACCTGCGGCGTATTTTGCGGTACCGTAATAAGCGGAGAATCTTCAACGGCTTCAATTATCTGAGTCATTTTTTCAATAACCTGTACAGGATAATTACCCACCGATGTTTCACCCGAAAGCATCACTGCATCGGCACCATCCATAACCGAGTTGGCAACGTCATTAACCTCGGCCCTGGTAGGGGTAAGGCTGGTAATCATTGTTTCCATCATCTGTGTGGCAATAATAACAGGTATACGAGCTGTCTTGGCACGGTTAACCAGCTTTTTCTGGATAAGCGGCACTTCCTGCGCGGGTACTTCAACACCCAGGTCGCCACGGGCTACCATAAGCCCGTCGCAAAACGCCACAATCTTATCTATATTTTCAACCGCTTCAGGCTTTTCTATTTTTGCTATGATAGGAATTTTATGGTCAGAATTTTGTGATATAAGGTCCTGCAGCTCCTCAAGGTCTTTAGGTGTCCTTACAAAAGAAAGCGCAATCCAGTCTACTTCTGCCTTAATGGCAAAAAGGGCATCTTTAATATCCTTTTGTGTAAGTGCCGGAAGCGAAACTTTAGTGTTAGGAAGGTTAACGCCTTTTTTCGATTTAAGCGGGCCGCCTTGTATAACAATGGCTTTTACTTCATCACGGCGGTTTGTTTCAAGCACCTCGAACATTAATTTACCGTCATCAAGCAAAACACGCTCACCCGGATTCACATCGTTAGGAAACTCTTTGTAGTTCATATATACCCTTTCGGCAGTTCCCGGTACATCTTCTGCCGTCTGGAAGGTAATAACATCGCCCCTGCTTACCACAACATCTTCTTTCATTACCCCAACACGAAGTTTTGGCCCCTGCAAATCGGCAAGTATTGAGGTGTTGTAGCCGTACTCATCGTTAAGGCTCCTTATGATATCTATACGCTCCTGCACATCAGTATAATCAGCATGCGAAAAATTAATACGAAATACATTTACGCCCGCATCTATCATGTCTCTTATCACTTCCCTGGTGCTGCATGCGGGGCCTAATGTGGCTACAATTTTAGTTTTCTTTCTTGTTGGCATTCTATTTAAAAAATTAAATTGTTCTTTGATTTTAGTTTATTGTGGTCAATAGTATAGGCGGTGGTAATATGTTTTACCCCCAGGAGGCTGTCGGTAAGCTCATCCAGCCAGAAATCAGCGGGAGTATTCTCAATTTTCAGGATATAATCTACTTTTTTTAGTTCGGGCAGCAGGAATACATTGGTTGTAATAGTATAACCGTTACCATCAAAAAGTGTTGTTGTTGTATCTGTTCCTGTAGAAGTTACCTGGTTTTTATTTTGGATAAGGCTCCACATGATATCATTGGTGGTATCCTCAAATACAAATCTTGAAAATGATGTTTCCCCTTCGGCAATCTTAATGCCTATATTGTCTTCACTTTTTTCCAGAAGGATTTCAAGCTCACGGTTAATGAAATAGGCCAGCCTGTAATCTTCGAGTGAAGAGTGTATGGCGATCAGTTCAAAATCAACTGATTCAAAGTCATCAATCATTAATTTGTGAATAGCCATTTATATCCAAATAAGCCGTAAAGATACGAGTTAAACGTGAGAAAAAACAGCAGTAAAATTAAGTTTGTGCTAAATTAATTAACGAAAACGTTTTAGTTAATGAGAAGTTAATTTATTTTTTGTTAATTTTTTCCTGAAAAGCAAAATATGCCCTTTGCGATGCTTTTTCCTCTGCTTTCTTTTTAGATGTTGCCCTGGCTTTGGCTATAATTTTACCTTCAATCTTTAGCTTTACGGCAAAATACTTCTGCCCTTCGTTCCCGTTGTCCTCATACACTTCATAGTGAAACGGCTTCTTTTCTTTTTGGCACCATTCAATGAGGAGGCTCTTATAGCTTATAACCTTGCCTTCAAGTTTCGGGATGTCCACATACGGAATTATTACCTTCTTCTTAATGAATTTCTCGCAGTAGGTAAAGCCGCGGTCCAGATATATAGCGCCGATTAATGCTTCGAATAGGTTGCCATGTATGTTTTCGCCAAAATGCTGTGTATTCACCTTGCTTTCTACCCATTTTATAAGGTTCAGGTCGCGCCCCAGCTCATTAAGGTGTTCCCGGCTCACAATTTTAGAGCGCATTTTGGTAAGGTAGCCTTCATCTCCTGCAGGAACCTGGTTAAACAAATGCGCCGCAATCACCGATCCCAGCATAGCGTCACCAAGAAATTCAAGCCTTTCATAATTTAGGGGGTTGCCTTTTTCGTCGGTCTTGTTGCTTGACCGGTGCGTAAATGCCCTTCGGTAGTGCGCCAGCTCCATGGGGTTGAAGCCAAGCATTTTTTGCATTTCAGTAAAAAAAATCCCGTCTTCAGGAGAACGGGATTTATTAAATATTTTTTTTATGATACCCATAACAAGGTATTATATATCAAGTTTTTTTACAAGTACACAAGCGTTGTGGCCGCCAAAACCAAATGTGTTGCTCATTACCACGTTCATATTCCTTTTCTGGGCTTTATTAAATGTAAAGTTCAGTTTAGGATCTATGTTCTCATCATCGGTAAAGTGGTTAATGGTTGGCGGAACGATACCATATTTAATAGATAGTATAGACGCAATGGTTTCTATTGCGCCGGCAGCACCAAGAAGGTGGCCCGTCATAGATTTGGTAGAGTTAAGGTTAAGCCTGTAGGCATGCTCACCAAATACCTCGATAATAGCTTTAGATTCGGCAATGTCACCCAGTGGTGTAGATGTACCGTGCATATTAACACCGTCAACATCAGTAGGCTTAAGTCCTGCATCACGAAGGCAGTTAAGCATTACGTTTTTAGCACCAAGACCTTCAGGGTGAGGAGCGGTAATATGGTGGGCATCAGCGCTCATGCCACCGCCGCCAATTTCGCAATAAATGTTAGCACCACGTGCTTTGGCATGTTCATACTCTTCAATAACCAGTGCCCCGGCGCCTTCGCCAAGTACAAAACCTTCACGGTCCTTATCCATTGGGCGGGATGCTGTGGTTGGGTCATCATTGCGTGTAGATAGCGCGTGCATGGCATTAAAGCCACCCATACCTGCAATGGTTACGGCTGCCTCGCTGCCGCCTGTTACCATAACATCGGCGTGGCCAAGGCGTATATAGTTAAAAGCATCAATAAGCGCGTTTGTTGATGATGCGCAGGCCGAAACCGTTGTAAAGTTTGGCCCCCTAAAACCATATTTTATAGAGATATGTCCTCCGGCAATATCAGCAATCATTTTAGGGATAAAGAACGGGTTGAATTTTGGTGTGCCGTTGCCGGCTGCAAAGTTCATAACCTCTTCCTGGAAAGTTTCAAGGCCTCCTATGCCCGATCCCCATATTACACCAACACGGTCCTTATCCAGCTTGTCGAAATCAAAATTAGCATCTCTAACAGCCTCATCAGTCGAAACAAGGGCGTACTGCGCGTAGCGGTCCATTTTCCTTGCCTCTTTTCTGTCTATAAAATCTTCAACATTGAAATTTTTTACTTCGCAGGCAAATTTTGTTTTGAAGTTAGTAGTATCAAAGTACGTAATTGGGGCTGCGCCGCTCACACCGTTTATAAGCCCGTGCCAGTATTCCTGTACGTTATTGCCTATTGGGGTAAGTGCGCCTAGTCCGGTTACTACAACTCTTCTTAATTTCATAAGTTACTTTTATAGTTTCAGTTTATAGAAAAAAACCCATGTGTCTCTTGTATATTATCATAAGAAAACATGGGCATATATTTTTGGTATGAATGATTTTATAATCAGATAAGCAGCGCTTTAAAATGAAACCGGTGCCTGTCAGTACAATAAATAACAACATCCATGCATTGCTTACATGGATGTTATATTATTTATTATTTTTTTGCTTCTTCAATGTAAGAGATAGCCTGGCCAACAGTAGAGATGTTTTCAGCTTGGTCATCCGGGATCTGGATGTCAAATTCTTTTTCAAACTCCATGATAAGCTCAACTGTGTCTAGTGAATCAGCTCCTAAATCATTCGTGAAGCTTGCCTCTGTTACAACCTCGTTCTCGTCAACACCTAATTTGTCTACGATAATAGCTTTTACTCTTGATGCAATGTCTGACATAATCTTTAATTTTAGAATTTAAATTGAGGGCAAAAATAAAAAACTTTATTTTAAAACCGCATTTTCACCCAAAAATGTGAGCACTAAAGTAAAAAATTAATTTCAGAAAAATGCTAAAGAGGCGTTATTTTGCAGATTATTATTCTTTTTTTTGCAATACGAAAATCAGCAGCTAAAATGAAGAATATTGTGCTTTTTGCGTCAGGGGGCGGCTCAAATGCTGAGCAGATCATGAAATATTTTAATAATGGCACTGAGGTTAAGGTTGTGGCTGTTTTTACTAACAATGCGGCGGCAGGAGTATTAGAGAAGGCACTAAAATATGATGTTCCGGCCATAGTTTTTACCCGGGATGACCTGAATGGCGGTAAAGTACTGGAGCAGGTAAAGGAATTGAATCCCGATCTTATCGTGCTGGCCGGCTTCCTCTGGAAGTTCCCTTCAGATATTATAGCTGCTTACCCTGATAAGGTTATCAATATTCATCCTGCCCTGCTGCCCAAATATGGAGGCAAAGGCATGTATGGCATTAACGTGCACAGGGCGGTGCTTGAGAACGGCGAGAGGGAAAGCGGGATTACCATACATTATGTTAATGATAATTATGATGAGGGCAATATCATTTTTCAGGAACGCGTACTTTTAGACGGGTGCGCTTGCGCAGAAGATGTAGCCGCTAAAGTCCTGGAACTGGAGCACAGGCATTTTCCGGAGGTGATTGAGAAGTTGCTTAAAGATGATTTTTAGATTTTCAGACTGTTCGACTGCAAGACTGTTTACATAATTAGCAGGTCTTGTGTCTTAAAATCTAATAGTCCTATACTCTCCAAGTCCAATAATCGAATAATCGAATAGTCTAAGAATCTAACAATGCACACAGTACACATTTATACCGATGGCGCGGCTAAGGGAAATCCCGGCCCGGGCGGCTATGGCGTGATACTGGAGCAGGTTGGCACGGGCTACCGTAAAGAATTTTATGAAGGTTTCCGGCTTACCACCAACAACCGTATGGAGCTGCTGGCGGTTATTGTGGGCCTTGAGAAGCTTACTAAACCGAATACTACAGTGCTTGTGGTATCTGACTCCAAGTATGTGGTAGATTCTGTTACCAAAGGCTGGGTGTTTGGGTGGGAGAAAAAAGGCTTTGGCGGCAAAAAAAATCCCGACCTCTGGATGCGCTTCCTGAAAATATACCGCAAGCACAAAGTCGACTTTCAATGGATAAAAGGCCACAACAGCCACCCGCAAAACGAGCGCTGCGACCAGCTGGCCGTTATGGCCTCGACCATGCCTGATCTGCATGTAGATGCTTTTTATGAGCAACAGGGGGAGAAGCTAGATATATAATTTTTTTTTAATACGGAAGGTCTGATAACCTGATAATCTGAAAGTCTGATAATCTTTTGACTATCCCCTAAAAGCCTCCTCCAGCTTCGCAATATCAAGCTTCTTCATCTCCAGCATGGCGTTCATAACACGTCCTGCTTTCTCTTTGTCCGCATCGGCAATCATGTCATCAAGTATGGTAGGAACTACCTGCCAGGACACGCCAAATTTATCTTTACACCAACCGCATTGCTGCGCATTTGGGTCGCCCCCTTCGGTAAGCTTCTCCCAGTAATAATCTACCTCCTCCTGGGTTTCGCAGTTAACCATAAATGATACGGCTTCATTAAATTTAAACATATCCCCGCCATTCAGCCCTATGAACTGCTGCTCCTCTATCTCAAATTCTACCGTCAGCAGTGTGCCTTCGGGCATTCCATGAATTTCCTGCCCTTCCTTCAGGTAATATAGTCTTCGCCCTTCTTTAAAATTTTTAAAAACGCTGCGGTAAAAGCTAACCGCTTCTTCAGCATTCCTATCAAACCACAGACTGGTAACAATTTTGTTCAGTTTCAATTTAGGTTCCATAATTTTTAATTGTTGGTTATATAGCAAAGGTAATGTCTTAGCATGCATAAACAGAGGTGTAAAAAAGACATTAAGGAGGGGAAGGCGGGACACTGCGGTTTTGTTATTTCTAATTTGAGATTTGGTATTTAAAACTTATCTTTGCCGCTTATTTTTTAATCCTGTTTATGAACAAATTACTGATTGTAGGAACCGTAGCCTTTGATGCTATTGAAACACCTTTTGGAAAAACCGATAAAATACTTGGCGGCGCCGGTACTTATATAGGCCTTTCGGCATCGTTCTTTAAATTAAAATCGGCAATAGTATCGGTAGTGGGCGAGGATTTCCCGCAAGAGTATATTGACCTTCTTAAAAATAAGGATATTGATGTTACAGGCCTTGAGGTGGTAAAGGGTGGTAAAACCTTCTTTTGGAGCGGCCGCTACCATAATGATTTGAATTCCCGTGATACTTTAGACACGCAGCTAAACGTATTGGCTGATTTTAAGCCTGTGGTGCCTGAAAACTTTAAAGATGCCGATGTGGTAATGCTGGGCAACCTGCACCCGCTTACACAGATAAGTGTACTCGACCAGATGGAAAAGCAGCCCAAGCTTGTGGTGCTTGATACTATGAACTTTTGGATGGATTGTGCTTTGGCAGAGTTATTGCAGGTAATGAAGCGCGTTGATGTAATAACCATTAATGATGAGGAGGCACGTCAGCTTTCCGGTGAATACTCACTGGTTAAGGCCGCTGCCAAAATTCATGAAATGGGACCTAAATATGTGGTAATCAAAAAAGGCGAGCATGGTGCATTGCTGTTCCACAACAACCATGTGTTCTTTGCGCCTGCGCTCCCGCTTGAAGATGTGTTTGACCCTACAGGGGCAGGAGATACCTTCGCAGGTGGCTTTGCAGGCTACATAACGCAGAGTGAGAATATCTCGTTTGAAAATATGAAGAATGCCATCATCTACGGAAGCAACATGGCATCGTTTTGTGTAGAGGAATTCGGCACACAACGTATGGAGCGCCTTCAGAAAGAAGAGGTCCTGGAGCGCCTTCAGCAGTTTAGGGCACTTACGCAGTTTGACATAGCGCTCGAACAAGAATAAAATTACTAAGCCTCATTATGGGGCTTTTTTTATAACAACAACACAACAACAACAATTATGAGTGACGCAATAAAGCACGAATGTGGCATTGCAATGCTTAGGCTTTTAAAGCCTTTAGAGTACTACAAAGAAAAATATGGTTCTGCTTTTTACGGCATACAGAAAATGTACCTGCTTATGGAAAAGCAGCACAACCGCGGCCAGGATGGTGCGGGTTTTGCAAGCATAAAGCTTGATGTAAAGCCGGGGCAGCGTTATATAAGCCGTGTGCGTTCCAACCAGCAGCAGCCCATACAGGATATTTTTGCTCAGATTAATGAGCGCATTAATGAAGAGCTTACTATTCACCCTGAGTACAATGACAGCGTGGAGCTGCAAAAGGAGCATATACCTTATATAGGTGAGGTCTTCCTTGGGCACGTGCGTTACGGTACCTTCGGCAAGAACAGTATAGAGAGCGTACACCCGTTCCTTCGCCAGAACAACTGGATGCACCGCAACCTTATTGTGGCGGGTAACTTCAACATGACCAATGTTACCCAACTTTTCAATAACCTGGTAGAGCTGGGCCAGCACCCTAAAGAACTGGCCGACACAGTAACGGTTATGGAAAACATAGGCCATTTTTTGGATGATGAGGTGAGCGAGCTGTACCAGGACTGCAAGAATGAAGGTTATACCAAACAGGAGGCATCGCCTGTAATTTCTGAAAGGTTGAATATTGCAAGGATATTAAAGCGTTCTTCTAAATTTTGGGATGGCGGCTACGTCATGGCAGGACTGCTTGGCCACGGCGACTCGTTTGTGTTCCGTGATCCGGCAGGAATACGTCCTGCTTTCTTTTACCAGGATGATGAGATAGCTGTTGTAGCTTCTGAAAGGCCTGTTATACAAACTGTTTTTAATGTGCCTTTTGATAAAGTACAGGAACTGGAACCGGGACATGCGCTTATTATTAAAAAGAGTGGAAAAGTTAGTGTTGAGGAAATTATTCCTGCACTGCCTAAAAAAGCGTGTTCGTTTGAACGCATATACTTCTCCCGTGGCAGCGATGCCGAAATTTACGAGGAACGCAAAGCGCTGGGAAGGCTGGTGTTGCCGCAGGTGCTTGAGGCTATAGAGAGTGATACTGACAATACGGTATTTTCATACATACCTAATACAGCCGAAACTTCCTTTTTTGGGATGGTGGAAGCAGCACAGGATTTTCTGAACCAAAGGAAAACAGACGAAATATTAAAACGGAAGGATACACTAACAGCAGAAACCCTACAGGAACTGCTTTCCGTAAAGATACGTACTGAAAAAATAGCAATTAAGGATGCCAAGCTCCGTACTTTTATTACAGAAGACAGCAGTCGAGACGACCTTGTGGCGCACGTGTATGA
>JAEWKB010000140.1 GCA_023386255.1 Bacteroidota bacterium | reverse complement strand
AGCAACTCTTTGCCTTCTTCGGCTATGCGCTTGGTGCTTTCGTTTAAAACGTTCTTTATCTTGTTTTTGGCGCGCGATGTAGTTACATAATCCAGCCAGTGCGGGTTTGGCTTTTGGTTGGGAGATGTTATAACCTCCACCTGGTCGCCGCTGTTCAGCACATGGTTGAGCGGAACCAGCTTGCCGTTTACCCGTGTACCTCTTGTTTTTGTACCTATTTCAGAATGTATGCTGAAAGCAAAATCAAGCGATGTGGCACCTTTGGGCAGCGACTTGATCTCTCCCTTAGGGGTAAACACGTAAATCTCTTTAGCGTAAAGGTTTAGCTTGAAATCCTCAACAAAATCTACCGCATTGCCCGATGTATTTTCCAGCGCTTCCTTAAGCAGGTTCAGCCATGTTTCCAGCCCGTGCTCTTCGCCGCCGCCGCCCTTGTATTTGTAGTGGGCAGCATAGCCTTTCTCGGCTACCTCGTCCATGCGCTCGCTGCGTACCTGTATCTCCACCCAGCGGCCTTTAGGGCCCATAACCGTAATGTGAAGCGCCTCATAACCTGTTGATTTTGGCGATGATATCCAGTCCCTCAATCGGCTTGGGCTGGGGCGGTAGTGATCTGTAACAATAGAATATATTTTCCAGGCCAGGAACTTTTCTTCGTGCTGGTCGGCTTTGTATATGATGCGGAGCGCGAATTTATCGTACACCTCGTCAAAGGTTACCCCCTGCGCCAGCATTTTACGGCGGATAGAGTAGATAGACTTCGGCCTGCCTTTAATTGTGTACTGGATTCCCTCAGCATCAAGCGAGGCTTTCAGTACATCGGAAATCGACTTAATGTAAGCGTCCTGCTCTTCCTTTGTTTCCTTTATCTTGCTTACAATGCTGTTGTAAACCGCCGGCTCTGTGTATTTAAGCCCGAGGTCTTCCAGTTGGTTCTTGATGTTGTAAAGCCCCAGCCTGTGGGCCAGCGGAGCATATATGTATAGCGTTTCCGACGCAATCTTGGCCTGCTTGTAGTCGGCCATGCTCTCCATGGTCTGCATGTTGTGCAGCCTGTCGGCTATCTTTATAAGTATAACCCGCACGTCGTCATTCAGCGTTAGCAGCATTTTGCGGAAGTTCTCCGCCTGCATCGATATTTCCTGGTCGGTCTTAACCTGGGCTATCTTTGTAAGGCCTTCAACAATCTGGGCTATTTTCGGATTGAACATGCGCTCAATATCGGCAACAGTAACATCAGTGTCTTCCACAACATCGTGCAGCAGCGCCGAAGCAATAGATGTCGCGCCAAGCCCAATTTCGGAAGCTACTATCTTGGCCACGGCAATAGGGTGGAAGATATAAGCCTCTCCCGACTTCCGCCTTTGGTCTTTATGTGCGTCAACGGCTACATCAAAAGCCTTGCGTATCAGCTTTTTATCATCTTCACTAAGGGTTTGGTAACTTATACGGAGCAGCTCCTTGTATTCTTTGGCAATCGCCTTATTCTCCTGTTCTATATCAATTTCAGTCATAACCGGGTATCAATGACTTAAAAGTATGAAATTTTTATCTTTAAAACAAACGCATAGGTTTGAAGAGAGGGTAGCAAAATTTTAAAAAATGAAAATGGGATAAAAGCAGAACAACATGCCGCAATTCTAAGTTACGCAAAATTAGCCAAATTACGATTTGTGCAATTTTATATCGTCAGTTTTCTAAAAACCATGCTGCCTTTTGGCTTCAAAAATGAGTATGGCAGCGGCTACCGAAACATTCATGGAGTCGATCTCGCCTTGCATAGGGATGATAATATTTTGTGTAGATGCCTCACGCCACGCCTCCGATAGCCCTGTAGCTTCGGTACCTACTACAAGGGCAGTAGGTGTAGTGTAATCTTGCGTGTGGTAGTGGGTACTGTCCTGCAGTGTGGCGCAGTAAATGTTTATATTACGCTCCTTTAGGTATGCAATAACCTCATCAGTACTTCCGGTGGCTATGTTGTTGGTAAACAGGCAGCCCACACTGGAGCGGACTATATTTGGGTTGTACATGTCGCTCTTTGGGTTTGCTATAATAACAGCGTCCAGATTGGCTGCATCGGCTGTCCGCAGGAGCGCTCCAATGTTCCCGGGCTTTTCGGGTGCTTCAGCTACCAATACCAGCGGATTTTCCCCAAGCTGTAAATCAGCCAGCTCCAGGCTTTTGTTTTGCGCTACGGCTATAATGCCTTCGGTAGTATCACGGTAGGCTAGCTTTTGGTAAACTTCCTTGTTTATCTCAATCAGTTCAGCGTTGCGGCCGGCAAGGCTGCGCACCTCGTTCTCGGTAAGCATTTCCGGCAGGAAAAGCACCGTCTCTATAACATACCCGCCTTTTTTAGCGAGCATTATCTCGCGCTGCCCCTCTATTAAAAAGGTACCACTTTGCCTTCGCGCCTTAGCTTTCTCCTGCAGCTGTACAAGTTGTTTAATAAACGGGTTTTGGGTACTGGTAATGAGTTTCAATGGTTGCAGGTTACAGGTTGTGGGTCAAAAGTAGTAAAAGTGGTTATATTGGGCAATATGTTGCACAGTATAAGCTTTAAACACGAGGCTTGCCTTTTAAAGAATAAACTCTATTGAAGCAGCGATAGCGGCTAACGTGCTTCATTATCAGTCTTTTTCCAGCGGTGCCAGCGACCATTTAAAGACAACAGCCATAAGCCGTACGGCTATTATAACGCCGGAAGTAATGAGGTACAAAGCATCTTCGGGTACATTGAGCATCCGCAGGAGGAAGAACACCACACCGCCAAGGATGCAGATAGTGGCATAAATTTCTTTCCGGAAGATAACCGGTATTTCATTGCACAGAATATCACGGATAACACCGCCGAAACAAGCCGTCATGGTACCCAGTGCCACGCAGATGACCGGGTGAAGGTCCACCACCAAGCCTCGGCGTATACCGATGAGTGTAAACACCCCCAGCCCGATAGTATCGAATAGGAACAGGGATGCTCTAAGTTTATCAAGCTTTTTACGAAATATAAGCGCAAGCAGGAATCCCGCGGTAATGATGTAAACATAATTGAGGTCCTGCATCCATACAACGGGTGTGCGCCCTATCAATACATCGCGCAGGGTGCCGCCACCTACAGCCGTAACAAAGGCTATTACAAACACGCCAAACGGGTCCATACGCTTGTTCATGGCCGTAAGCATGCCCGATATGGCAAAGGCCATGGTTCCTAATATATCAAGCACATACAGCATTACATCCTTTGGGTATAGTAGTTGTAGTCGTTTATAACAGTATCTACAAAGGCCGTGGCATTAGCCGATATTGATTTTATACCTGTAACCTTTTCAATCTTGTCCTGAAGCCTCGCTATCATTTCAAAATCGGCTTGTTTCAGGCTGCTCTCATAGGTTTCCTTAATAATGCGCATATCATTATCGGTAAGTTTTATAACAAGCGGATAAACAGGTACATAATTAGTACCTATTTCTTTTAATATTGTGTGGTCTATGCTTATATTGTTCTTAAGGCTTATAAGGGCGGTGCCCGCTGCAATATCCCCCAGGCGCTGGGTTTTGCTGCTAACCATCATACTAATCAACCCCACAAAGCTTAGCGGCGGGGTAACCTCAATGATCCTGAACATCCAGCGGATAACATAGTCGCTAAAGCTGGCCTGGTAGCCGTCTATCTTTATCACTTTTATCTTCATTACTTTTTTCCCCACGGTCTGGCCCTCAAAAAAAGTTTCCTGCCATAAAGCATAAAATAAAACAGGCAAAGAAATTAGCCCCTGTATAGCTATTATAGACCATCTATCCAGATTGTCTAAATATTCCCCAAGGCCTGTAAGGTCCAGGATCAGGTAATACACAATCGTGTAATAGGCTATAAAAATAACAAAGTCAATAAGATACGCCAGAACCCTGTCGCCTACCGAAGCCGAATTAAAATTAATATTAACATTTTGTGTGGTGGTTATAGAAAGTTCTGACATATTTTATATTTTAGCTTCTGTATGAGAGAAGTGGCATTTATTAAACAAAATAAAGAAAAATGGCTTGAATTTGAACAGGCTATTTTTGGTAAAGCTAAAAAAAATCCTGATGAACTGGCAAGCCTGTACATCCACCTGGTAAATGACCTTTCTTTCGCGCAAACCTACTACCCTAAAAGTAAGACGGTTACCTATCTTAACCACCTTGCATCTATAACCTACCAGAAGATATACAAAACAAAGCGCCACGAAAGCAACAGGCTGGCCTACTTTTTTAAAACCGAAGCCCCGCTTATTGTGTACCGCTACCGCAGGTATGTGCTGTATGCGTTCCTCCTGTTTTTTATGTTTACAACCATAGGCGCGCTTTCGGCAGCTTATGATGTTGATTTTGTACGCCTTATTATGGGCGACCAGTATGTAAACATGACGCTTGATAACATTGAAAAAGGAAACCCCGTAGCCGTTTACAAAGGCGGCAGCAACTGGGGCAGCGCCATAGGCATAACGCTTAATAACCTAAGGGTAGGTGTATTATCATTTGTAATGGGAATAACCGGGGGCATAGGCACTGCATGGGTGCTCATGCAAAATTCTATAATGCTGGGTTCGTTCCAGTACTTTTTTTACCAGCAGGGTGTGCTTTGGGAAAGCGTACTGGGCATTTGGATACACGGCTGTATGGAGATATTCGCCATAGTTATAGAAGCTGCTGCAGGGCTTATACTTGGAGCAAGCATACTATTCCCAAAAACATACTCCCGTATGGTTTCCTTCAAACAGGGCTTTAAAAACAGCCTTAAGATAGTGCTTAGCACCATGCCGTTTACCGTAGCTGCCGGCCTGCTTGAGGGTTTTGTAACCCGCTATTCGCCCGATATGCCCGTAGCCCTAAATTTATTTATCATACTTTCTACCCTTGGAGTAATTACCTGGTACTACCTGGTGTATCCGTTCAGGGTTAATAAAAAATTATATACAAGCCATGTTTAGACTATTCAAGTTACGCAATTTTTCCGAAATTTTTAATGACACCTTTGGTTTTATAAGAGCTACAGGAAAAAATTATTTCAGGAACTACATCATCGTTAATAGCCCGTTCCTGGTCCTGCTCCTTATTCTTACCTACTTTATAAGCAAAATCTTTTTAGATGCTGTGCTGGGGAGTGTTGGGGTGGCCAACTCTAACCGTGTTATAGAGGAAATGTTTAACAACAACGTGCCGTTTTTTGTCATTACCACTATTGTAATAGTTGTGCTGTTCGTAATAATAACAATGCTTAATTATGCTTACCCGGTTATATACATGAAACTGTATGAAGATAATGCAGAGCCTACTACAAAGCAGATTGTAAGCGAACTAAAGAAAAGCATTAGTAAAATAATACTTTATGTGCTGCTTTGGTTTATCAGCTTCCTGCCTATTGGCATCCTTGTTGGTTTTTTCAGTGCGTTGCTGTTCATCACTATTATAGGTATCCCTTTTGTCTTTTTACTTTGGGCCTATATGTTGTGCTGGATGATACAGACATTTTATGATTACCTGAACGGAAATAGCGGCTATTTTGAATCTTTTGGCAACGGGTTTAGCGTGGCCCGTTCTAAATTCTGGACCCATTCGGGTGCAACATTAATAATAGTAATCATAGTATATATTGTACAACTGGTTGTATCGTTGTTGCCTGCTATATTTGGCGTAGCTTCCCTGTTTAGTCCCGTACAGGAACAGGTTACACAGGAGGAAGCGCTTACCTTTGCAGGTATTGTTGCCATTGTTTTTTATATAATTTCCACAATTACGGGCTATATCCTGGGTAATATAATTTCCATCAGCCAGGGCATGATATACTACAGCTACCGTGAGGAGAACGAGAGCCACTCAACATTTTCTGAAATCGATCAAATTGGCCTGGACAGTGAATAAGCTGCCGCTTTACATACTGCTTTTATGCGGCCCTGTACACCTGCACGCCCAGGATATACAGGACCTGCCGCCTGTTGTGGCAGACACGGTTATATATAAGGAGCTGCCTGCCGATACTACAGCTTCCGCACCTTTTATCCCTACCGATACAGTGGTAAACACAACCCCGCGCAGGCTTGAGCAAGGTTTTAAGAATAAATATCAGGGCGAAGAATTTACATATTATAAGAAAGCCGAAAAGAAAGGGCTGTGGGAACGTTTCCTTACATGGCTGGGGCAGGTGCTTGATGCGATATTTTCCTTTGGAGGGAACGGAAGAAGTGTACCTTTTTATGCCATAGTTATACGCATAATACTGGCACTGTTGCTGCTATTTGTGGTTTACCTTGTGGTGAAGGCGCTGGTTAACAAAGAAGGCAACCTATGGATATTCGGCAAAAGGAACCAAAATATTGATGTGCATAGCCTGGCGGAAGGTGACATACGGCAAATGGATTTTAAGCAGCTGATAGAAGAAACAAAGCGTGAGGGCAATTACCGGCTGGGAGTGCGCTAGTATTACCTGTGGCTGCTGATAAAGCTCTCTAACGGCGAAATCATTGACTGGCA
>JAEWKB010000321.1 GCA_023386255.1 Bacteroidota bacterium | reverse complement strand
GGGCTGCGGGCCATGCAGGAGCTGGGTATGTTAGTAGGCACAATTTCTCAAAATGAAAATGCTGCGCTTCGCCTGTATGAAAAATTGCACAGCAAGGATAATGAATACCTTCCGTACCTGACCGGTGCGTTGGTAGCATTTTGTATCCTGATCTTGTTCATATCGTACTACAAAATATACAAAGGCAACAAAAAGATCAGGCAGATGAACCATGACCTGCTGATAATGAACCAAAGCTTCCTGCATGCAGAAAAAATGTCTGCCATGGGCCACTGGAAGCGCAATCTAATAACGGGAGAAATTGAACCGTCTGACAATATGTTCAGGCTGCTGGGCATAAAACCTCACTCAGTCCCTTATACCGAAGCTACACTGTTAACATTTGTGCATCCTGAAGATAAAGATAAGCTCATGGAAGCCTTTAGTAAGGTAAGGAATTGCGGAGAAAGGCTTGATGTAACCTATAGGATAATAAGAGGTGACAAACGTGTACGGTATTTCAGGTCGGAAGCCAGACTGGTAAAGCTGGAAAACATTCCTATAATGCTTGGTGCCACGCGCGATGTTACTGTTGATGTTGAGAAGAGCCTTGATATTGAAGAAAAGAACCGGCAGCTGGAAGACATGGTACAGGAATTGGCATCATTTAACCATGCTGCCAGCCATGACCTGCAGGAACCCCTGCGCAAAATACAGGTTTTCATATCGCGCATACTGGCTGACGAAGGCCATAAATTAAGCGAAACCGGGCGCGACTATTTTGAGCGGATAAGTGCCTCGGCAGCCCGCATGGAGATGCTGATAGACGACCTGCTGCTGTACAGTGAAACCGGTAAGGAAGGTTTTGTATTTGAGACCGCCGACCTTAATACCATACTGAACGAAGCCTGGCTGGAGCTTTCGTCAGAAACTGAAATTAAACATGCTGTTATACATGCCGATAAGCTCCCGTCACTCCCGGTCATCCCCTTCCAGGTACGGCAGCTTTTCATAAATCTTCTTGGCAATGCGCTTAAGTACAGTAAACCTGATGCTGCCCCTGTTATAACTGTTTCCTATAAAAAAGTAAAACATGATAATGGATTAGGCAGCAACAAATGCTATCATGAAATTACAATTACCGATAATGGCATAGGCTTCCCCGCCGAATATGCCGAAAAGATTTTTGTGCTGTTCCACAGGCTGCACAATAAATCAAGGTACAGCGGTACAGGCATTGGGCTGGCGTTGTGCAAAAAAATAATGGAGAACCACCAAGGTTCTATAAGTGCCGAAAGCATTCCCGGAGAAGGTGCTGCTTTTAAATTCTGTTTCCCTGAATAACAGTTTCTAAATCATGTAATATTTCTGCTTAATGATGTAAAGGATTGCGGTGTTTTATGGAGTTACTTTGTTAGTGTACAATAATTAATAACAGTAAAACTCTTAATCATGAAAAAGACACTTAGGACCGTATTATTTGCATCACTGGTGCTGGCCGCATTCACTTTCACGTCGTGCGGAAAGAACAACAACCAGAGCGAAGGCGCATCTGATGCACAGGAAACGAACGGAGACACATATGGCACTGAAAGCAGCAGAGACAACATGGGCTCAGGCGGCGCTGCAGGCACAGAAGCATCTGACGGCGGAATGGCTACAGATACTGTGCAAGGCACAACTACCGGAAATGATCCATCAGGAACAGGTTCGGGCAGTGGTACAGGCGCAGGTACTAACAATGGCGGTACAGGAACAGGTACCGGTACCGGCGGTACAGGAACAGGAACCGGCACAGGTACCCAGACCGGCACACGCTAACAATGCAGCAACCGTAAGGCCACATCCAACAAATGAAGCTAACGGAAAAAATTTGAAAAGGCTACTGCAGCTAGTCTCAGTGCCTTTTCTCTCCCGTCTACACCAACCAATCATAAAAATTTACAGCTATGAGATTTATAGACACTAAGACACATGGCGTTCTGGATTATCTTGTAGGCCTATTCCTTATACTGGCGCCATGGATTTTTAACCTTGATCCCGGGGCGCCCGAAGGTATAATTTTTATAGTACTGGGCGCAATGGCACTGATTTATAGCCTCATTACCCGCTACGAACTGGGCATGATGAAAATATTATCAATGAAAACCCATTTAATGCTTGATGTACTGTCGGGCATTGTACTGGCCGCGTCACCCTGGATCTTTGGCTTTGCCGACAGGGTTTACCTGCCGCACCTAATACTGGGGCTTTTTGAAATAGCCGCGGGTCTAATGACAAAAACAACGCCTGCCGCACAGGCAACACACTCTCATAATAATTTTGGTTAATTATTGTTTCTCCCCGGAGCAGCAATACTGCTCTGGGATTTTTATTTTGAATTACTCATGGTTCTTTTGTTAGGAAATCCCTGCTCTACACGTTTAGAGCGGGGATTTTTCTATATAAAACCCTGCCTGTCATAAAGTTTTCTTAATTGCAGGATTGTGCAAGGTTTGAGGAAAATTGTATAAACGTTAGCCGTAAAATGTAGAGTAAATTTGAGTAGGAACCATAAAAAGTAATGTTATGTCACAGTTATTTGATAACCCCGGCCAGGGCAACCGCGGCGGACAGGAATATGGGGAAGACAGCTTCCACAAAAGCGGGAGGAACCAGGATGCACAACGCCATGCCACACCTCCCGAAGAAGAGAAAATGAAACAAGCCCATCATGAGGCGCTTGAAAAGGAGCAACATAACGAAGATGATGAAAAGTTCAGCCCCGGCCAGGACGAAGACTACGATCCTGAAGATTTTAATACCGACTGATACTTTAACCCTAATAAAAATACACAATGGCATCTGACAAAATTGCAGAATGCAGCAAACTTATTGCCCAAAAAAAACTAAAGATAGCTTTTGCCGAAAGCGCTACTGCCGGCTGGCTGGCCTCTGAATTTTCGCTTGTAGAAGAATCGGGTAACATATTGTTAGGAGGTATTGTATGTTATGACGCCTGCACCAAGGAAGATATTTTTGGTGTGTCGGCAGAAACCATTGAGAAATACACTGCCGAATCGGCTGAAGTGACCAAAGCCATAGCCGAAGGCCTGCCAAAATATTTTGACTGCGATATAGCCGTAGGCATAACAGGGCTTACATCGGCCGGAGGCAGCGAAACACCCGAAAAGCCTGTAGGTACTATGTTTATACACATAGTACTGCCCGGTAACAGGTACTGCGCACACCGCGAAGTGTTTGACGGCCCGCCTGAAAAAGTAATAAAACAAACTATAGACAGGGTTGGCACGTTGCTGACTGATCTGCTAAGTGCTTAAGAATAAAGACTAAAATACAAGCCTGAGAATTTCTACGGCCATTATTAATCCCAAATAAATACTGCAAATGCAAACAACATCAACCCAAACAGCTGTTCCCAAGGGCGGAACAGGTATGGCCGCCGGAAATGTGAAAAATGAATATGATATGGTGGTTTTTTGCCACCTGCGCTGGGACTTTGTATACCAACGCCCACAACACATTATCAGCCGCATGGCAAAGGACAGGAAAATTTTAATGATAGAGGAGCCATGGTACCGCCCTGAAGAGAAAGAAAGCAGGCTGATAAAGGTAAATGATAACCTGCATGTGCTGCAGCCTAATGTGCACACTATTGAAGAGATTGAAAGCATATTGCCACAGTACATAAGCAGCAAAAATATAAATACCGGGTGGTTCTATTCGGCATCCTTTGTGCCTTTACTAACCTCGTTTGAGTTCAATACCATAGTGTATGACTGCATGGACGAGCTGTCGCTATTTAAAGGCGCGCCGGAAAAGCTTATAGAGCAGGAAAAATACCTTGTTGCCCATGCAGATGTTGTTTTTACAGGAGGCAAATCTTTATATGAGTCCAAGTCGCAGCTGCACGGCAACGCCCACTGCTTTCCAAGCTCGGTTGACCAGGAGCATTTTGAAAAAGCACTTAACGGCGTGGCCATCCCTGATGACATTGCCACTATACCCGGACCTATTGTAGGTTATTTTGGCGTGATAGACGAGCGCCTTGACCTAAACCTTCTAAACGAAATTGCACAGCAAAAGCCCGATGTTAGCTTTGTCATGATCGGCCCTCTGGCTAAAATTGGCGAGCACGACCTGCCAAGGCCAAAAAACATCCACTACCTGGGCATGAAAGATTATAAGGAGCTACCCGGCTACCTGAAGGCCTTCAGCATTGCCATGATGCCTTTTGCGCTTAATGATGCCACAAAGTACATAAGCCCTACAAAAACACTGGAATATATGGCGGCAGGCAAGCCTATCATTTCTACTGCTATTACCGATGTGGTGAGGGATTATAAAGACTGCGTGAAAATCATCCACTCGGCAGACGAGTTTGCCCATGCCATTGACGATATCCTTGCCGATACACCTGATGTGTTTATGAAATACGAATACACCGAGATACTGAAAAACACATCATGGGACAGTACGGTAGAAAAAATGAAAACATTAATTACAACAAACGCAGCAGTATGAGAAATGCAGACATTGTGATTATTGGTGCAGGAATATCGGGCGCGGTGCTGGCGGAACGTTATGCAAACCTGGGGAAGAAAGTACTGGTAATTGAGAAGAGAGATCACATTGCAGGCAACTGCTACGATTACATAGACGAAAACGGAATTTTAGTATCAAAATACGGGGCGCACCTTTTCCACACTAACTTTGAAGACGTGTGGCAATATGTAAACCGTTTTAACGAATGGTATCTATGGGAACATAAGGTAATTGCTAAGGTAGACGGACAGCTGGTGCCAATACCGGTGAACATTACGACGGTGAACAAACTGTTCGGGCTGAACATTACATCGGAAGAAGAAATGCAGCAATGGCTGGAAGAGAACCGCCTGCCCATTGAAGAGCCCACTGACGGCCGTGAAGCTGCTCTTAACAAAGTAGGCCCGGTACTGTATGAAAAAATGTTCCGCCACTATACAAAAAAGCAATGGGACAAGTACCCTGAAGAGCTTGATGCATCGGTACTAAACCGTATACCGGTACGCACCAACTGGGACGATCGTTATTTCTCTGACAAATACCAGGCGTTGCCAACAGGAGGATATACTAAACTGTTTGAAGGCATACTGGACCACCCGAATATTGAAGTGGTGCTTAATATTGATTATTTTGACATCTGTGACCAGATTGAAGGGTATGAAAAGTTGTTTTACACCGGCCCTATTGACCGTTTCTTCGGCTTTAAACACAGTCTGCAGGACAAGCTGGAATACCGCTCTATAAACTTTGTAAGTGAAACAGTGGAGACAGAATACTTCCAGGAAAATTCGGTAGTAAACTATCCGGGGCAGGAAACGGAGTTCACCAGGATCATTGAGTACAAACACTTCGGAAACCAGAAAACTTCTAAAACAACAATTGTTAAAGAGTTTACTACCGATGAAGGCGATCCTTACTACCCGGTGCCTAACGAGAAAAACCAAAAGATATACGACAAGTACAAAAAAGAAGCCGATAAGCTTACTGATGTTTACTTTGTAGGCAGGCTTGCCAATTATAAGTATTTCAATATGGATCAGGCCTTTAAGAACGCGCTGGACCTTTTCAATACGCTTGAAGCCGAAGTTACTGTTGAAAGTAAAATTAAAGAAGAATTACTATGAGTATATTCAGGTCATTTTTGATGGGGGGCTACGAGTGTGCCGACCACATAAACCGTTCGGGTGAGCGTGTAAATCTTTTGCGTCAAACAGAACACGATATACGCGCAGAGGAAGATTACCGCGACATTGCCGAACTGGATATTAAGGTAGTGCGTGAAGGCATTTGCTGGAGCGCAGTAGAGACTGCTCCTTATGTTTTTGATTTTACTGAAGTACAAAACAGAATACATGCTGCCGATAAACTTGGCATCCAGATAATTTGGGACCTTTGCCACTTAGGTTACCCTGACGGCCTCATCCCTACACATCCACAATTTTGCGACCGCTTTGTGGCGCTGTGCAAGGCATTTGCTTCTTTCCACAAAACAGCAACAAAGCAGCAATTATTTGTAGTGCCTTTTAATGAAATAAGCTTTTTGGCGTGGCATTCCGGTGATGTGCGCGGTACGGTGCCATTTGCGGTTAACTCCGGCTTCGATATTAAATACCACTTGTGCAAAGCAGCCATACTGGGCATTGATGCGCTAAAAGAAACTGACCCCAATTGCCGCATTGTACTGGTAGAGCCTGTAATAAAAATACATGCGGCACACCCTGATGATGCTGAATTGGTTGAAGAGCTGAACAGCCACCAGTTCCAGGCGATGGATATTATTGCCGGACGTATGTGCCCTGAACTGGGAGGTAAAGAAGAAAATCTGGACATACTGGGCTTCAACTACTACTGGAATAATCAGTGGGAACATAATATCAGTACACTCCCGTGGCCTGAGACAGAGCCAAAACGTGAAAAGCTGTCTAACCTTCTCCAAGCTGTTTACCTGCGCTATAATCGGCCTATATTCCTTTCTGAGGCCGGGCACTTTGGCGACGGGCGTACCGAATGGATCGAGGAAGTAACGCAGGAATGTGTTGAGGCTTTAAACCGGGGCGTACAGCTTGAAGGCATGTGCATATACCCAATAACCGACAGGCCCGACTGGGATAACCTGCAAAGCTATAGCAACTGCGGAATATGGGACCTTGACCACAACAAGAACAGGATTCCGTACCTGCCGCTGGTAAATACGGTATTTGAAGCGCAAAAAGTATTAAGCTACTGCTTAAACAATGGCCCTGCCATAGAAGCCGAACGCGAACTTGCTGAAATAGCTAAAGCATACGAAAAGTTTAAATCTGTAAGCCATGAAAGCATCTAAAATAATAGCGGCAGCCATAGTGGGTACATCGTTCATGACGTTGTACAGCTATATCATTGCTAAAAAGGAAAAGCAAAAATTTGTTGAGCCGGAATTGTTGAACGAACTGATTGACCGCTCTGATAACCTGCCTGATATAGATGACAAAAAAGAACATCCTGCGGGATGGCTCATTCATTATGCGCTTGGCGCTGTGTTCGTAATTGCTTATTATTTTTTGTGGCGCAGGTCGTTAAAGTCACCAAATATTGCAAAAGGGCTGGTTATAGGTGCCGCCAGCGGATTGATTGGCATCATCAGCTGGAAGATAATGTTCGCCACCAGTGATAACCCGCCGGGTAATGACCGCTACAAATACTACAGGCAGCTGTTTGTGGCGCACCTAATTTTCAGCACATTCGCGCTGTATGGGTATAAGTTACCCGAATATTACAAACAGCTAAAGCAGCCTGAGGTATAACATGTAAGCATTTACTGAAATTTACAAAATATTTAACGGGGCTGCTACAGGCCCCTTCTTTATTATTACATAACAATAACTTAACTTTAAAAGAAAATTATGCTTACAATAGCATGGCATGAAATACTACTACGCCTTGTGCTTGCTGCAATTTTCGGGGCAGCAATAGGCATGGAGCGTGAGCGTAAAGAATGGGCTGCAGGCATGCGAACGCACATGATGGTATGCGTCGGTTCAGCGCTGATGATGCTGGTGTCATCGTTTGGCTTCTCCGATACTTTCGGTATTGAAGATATTACACTTGATCCCAGCCGTGTGGCAGCGCAAATTATAAGCGGCATTGGCTTTATAGGAGCGGGTACAATACTATTCCAAAAGCCCAACAGGGTTATGGGCCTTACCACCGCATCAGGGTTATGGACAGTGGCCGGTATAGGTATGGCTACCGGGGGAGGCATGTATTTTGCGGCCAGTGCAGCTACAGTATTATCAATAGGCATACTTTGGGGTATGCAGCCCATACAAAGGAGATTCTCACCCAAATTCCAGAATAAGACACTAAGCATCAACATTAAACCCAGTGCCAGCCCTAACAGCATCATTAACCGCCTCCTGGAAGACAAATCAATTGATTTTGCCAACTTTTCAGTAAATAAAACAAGAAAGGAAATTATAATAACCCTGTTTCTGGCGAAGGCTAATTATCCGGTGTTGTCAAAAATTGTTGAAAGCCTTAACGATGATCCCGATGTAAAAAGGATAACCTGGAGCAGATAGTTACTTCATGCTGTGCAGCTGCAGGTAGTTTTGGTTAGGATCTTTAAAAACGCAGTAAAAGCCATGCCCTCCCGGAATTTCAGTTTTACCCAAGACAATTTCACCGTCTTGGTTTTCAATTTCACGCATCATCTGCTCAATATCATCCACATCAATAACAATCTGCATCCCTGTTTTTTCAGGCGCAGGCATAAGCGACGAATCAAACGCGCCACCGGATCCTGTATTGCCAATGGTAAAAAAGGCATAATGATCAACTGTCACCAGCTCTATCCCCCACCTAAAGACTTTGGTGTAAAACTCAATAGCTTTGGTGAAGTCAGGCGCAGGAATTTCGATGTGGCTTATAGTGTGTAAGTGCTCCATATTAAGTAAAAATTGCAACAGGTTCCTGGCTTATAATTTCCGGTGTGCCGGTTTCCATATAACGTTTAAAGCCCATAACATCTTTGCGCACCATCTTTTCAAATACAGGGTTTAGCAACTTGCCTATCTCTTCACCGGCAAATCCCATAGGGGCGTGGTATGAAAATACTATATGCACAAGCGTTCCCAGCTCTCCCGCATCTTTAAATTCAACCTTACCCGCATTTTGTATGGTTGAGCCCGCCAGTGAGCGCCAGCCTATAAATTTAAAGGGCTCTTCTTTTACAATTTCGGCTTTCCAGCTTACGCTGCCTATGCCTCCGGGCAACTTTGCCTTCCATTCCGATAATGTAGGGCTCAGTACCTCAACATGTTCCAGGTGTTCCATGAACAGCGGCAGGTTGCCTAAATTCCTCCAGAAGTTATATACTTCTTCTAAAGGCCTTTTTACAATAAGTCGGGTATGTATGTTTATATTAGAGCCGGCAGGCTTATCGGCCCTGCGCTTTATAAACTTTTCGCCTGCATGGCTGGCAGGGCAGTAGCCGCTGATACCGCGAAAAAGCATAAATCCTGCTGCTCCTATTTCGGGTATGCTCCTTTTATGCTTTAATGAATCGTATAACAGGTAGCATCCGCCCAGAACAGATACTATTCTTTCAAAATTGCTTATATTTTTTCTTATTTCAGGTAATGCTATATTTGGCCGTTCCATAATGTGTTGATATTGATTTGCATATTAAAAATACTAAACCTTTTGCGTTACAGTATCTTCTTTAACAATACGTTAGCAGCACAAAACACAAAGCCCCGCTAAGCAGGGCTTTGCTATTGATGCAAACTTAATTAAGGCCTTGTTGTTGATGAACCCGATCCTGTTGAGCTGTTGCCCCCGGTACCTGCACCCGATCCTGTTCCTGTGGTTGTACCGGTACCGCTGTTATTGCCACTGTTAGTAGTACTTGTACCTGTATTACGGTTACCCTGGGTATTGTTCCTTCTTGTAGTGGTGGAATTGGTAGTACTTGAGGAATTGGTAGTAGTACCCGAAGCATTGCTTCTTTTCCTTTTTTGCTTTGTTGTAGTGGTTGTACTACGTGTTGACTGTGGGTCCTGCTGGCCTGATACCGTTGTGCCGTTCTGGTTGCCTGTACCTGATCCGCTTGTGGTGGTACGATTAGTGTTTTGTGCAGATACAAAACCAAAAACCAGTAATGCTCCTAATGTTACAATTGCTTTTTTCATGACTAATATATTTTTATTTTACTGACGTCCGCCTGTGTTTGTGCCTGTATTTTGCAGGTCGCTACGGCCTGTGCCTATACCTCCGGTATTGCTGCCAAGGTTGCTTGTACCCCTGCCGTCTCCATTGCCATTGCTGTTGCTGTTGGCATTGTTGCTG
>JAEWKB010000131.1 GCA_023386255.1 Bacteroidota bacterium | reverse complement strand
GTATTTAGTTATAGCGCAAACTGATGTAGAGAAGCGCCACAAAGGAATAAACGCACTTATAGTAGAAAAGGGCATGCCCGGCTTTGAAATAGGCGCTAAAGAACAAAAGCTTGGCATAAGGGGGTCTGATACACACTCGTTAATGTTTACTGATGTGAAGGTCCCTAAAGAAAACAGGATAGGCGAGGATGGCTTTGGGTTTAAATTTGCCATGAAAACGCTTTCAGGGGGCAGGATAGGTATTGCCTCACAGGCCCTTGGCATTGCTTCAGGTGCTTATGAACTTGCGCTTAAATATTCTAAAGAAAGGAAAGCTTTTGGTACAGAGATATGCAACCACCAGGCTATTGCTTTTAAGCTTGCCGATATGGCTGTACAAATTGAGGCAGCACGCCACCTTTGCCTTAAAGCGGCATGGGATAAAGATAACCACCTAAACTATGATGTGAGTGGCGCCATGGCCAAGCTTTATGCATCTCAGGTAGCTATGGATACTACAATAGAGGCCGTTCAGATACATGGTGGTAATGGGTATGTAAAAGAGTACCATGTTGAAAGGCTGATGCGTGACGCGAAAATTACCCAGATATATGAAGGGACTTCTGAAATTCAGAAAATTGTAATTTCAAGAGCGATTATCTCTCAGTAATCTCAAAATTAAAATATAAAAAGCCGGCAGTTAGCCGGCTTTTTTTTGTGGAAGCCGGATCGCCAAATACCTTACTTACCACTTTGTTTATACATTGTAAAATACTGCCCTTAGGTAGTTTAAGATTAAAGAGATGCACGTTACGGTCTTTCATATAATCTTTATCTTTAAAGCTCACCTCATTAACCATTCCTAATACTACGGGTATATCCTTTCTAAATAATTTTACATAATCAGTAAGTTCAAGTATATCATTCAAAAAGAATATCACCATGTTTATATGTTCAAAACTTTTCATCCGGTTGTTGTACAGTATGAACGTATTGCTGTTGCTGCCATTTTTTAGTAACTTATAGTATTCATCCCTGTTGTCGTAAACCAAAATATTCGCCTCCATCTCCTGTTATTTTATTGGTTGCACATTTAATTTCTGACTATCTAAAAAAAGACTATTATTTATTTTTTGTTTGTTCTTTAACGGATAAAAATGCATTATATCGAAAAACAACAATAAGTTTTTATTCGCTAAAGCTACTTACATACTTTTATACAAAATAAACAGGTAAACGCCTATTTAACAGTGCAATTATATAATTACAAGCTGTAGGCAATAGTAAGGGAGGTAGTTGTGTTTGCCATTATTATTTCAAAAGTAGTTATAAAACAGGAAGCAAAAACTTAAAGTTTAGTTATATTTTAATTAGTCGAAGCCATGAATATTATCGGACAAAGAATTAAAAAATTAAGAGAGGCAAAAGGTATTACGCAGGAAGCAATGGCATTGCAGCTTGATGTTACACAAAGCAACTACGGGCGCCTGGAAAAAGATGACAGAAGGCTTAATGTAGTAAAGCTTCTTAAAATTGTAAGGATACTTGATGTTAATATCACCTACTTATTTAATGAAGTGATGCAGAGCCAGGATGGTACAGAGGGCTTTAATCAGGCAAATAAAGAAGTATATGATATACTGGTAGATAGCCTTAGGGCCGAAATTCAGCATCTTAAAGAGGAGATAAGCTTTTTAAGGGTAATGGTTAAAAGCTAATTACTTTGTTATACTTATTCTTTTAATGTACCGTTAAAGTAAGATAATATTTATCTTTATTATATGGTACAGAAATCAAAGTCTGTTAAATATAAAGTTCTTGCCGGTTACCTTCTGCTTTTTGCTATTGCAGTCGTTTCAGTATGGTTTGTTTATACTGAGATCTTAAAGATTGCCAAACCGGGCCAGGCCGAGAAGGATAACGGGCAGGTAATCCGGATAAGCAACATTATAGCCGATCTTTATGCCTCCGAAGCACTGGGGCGTAGCTCTATAGCCACAGGGTCTGTTAAAGATTATAACGCTTACAATAAGCTTATAGATAGTATTAATGTTGAAATTGATGCTGTTAAAAACGATGTAGAAGAAGACCGCCGGGCACAGTTTGACTCTATTAAACTTCTTATAAACCGAAAGAAGAACAGTACAGCAGAAATTTTTAAAAACCGTAATGATTTTGCTAAAAGCAATACTTTGGGACGCGCTATCAGCGGTATATACATCATTAAAGATTCTATTAAAGAAGCAGTAAAACCTGTACGTTCCACCAAAAGGTACCAATGGAACAAGATTGTTAATGAAGTGCTGTCTCCCCGGCAACGTGATTCACTCAGCAAATTGCCTGTATCTAATGATTCTCTTGCAATAGCTTTTGATAAGGCGCTTACCGCTGAGCTGTACAGGGAAAAGCAGGCAAAGAAAAAAATACTACAGAAAGAAGAAAAGCTTCTTGAAGAAAACAGGCTCATTTCTGATAAGCTTCGCATTGCGCTCTCCGAAGTAGAAAATGAATTCCTTACTACTTCTTATTCTAAAATACGTGCAGCACAAGATGCTATTGCAAAAACCACCGAAACCATGGCGTGGGTTGGTGCAGCAACTTTCCTGCTTCTTATATTTTTTACCGCTATTATAATAAGAGACCTTACATCACAACAAAATTACCGCCGGCAGCTTGAGGTGCTAAACCAGGAAAATGAAGAGCTTTTACGAAGCAAATCAATGTTAATGGCTACCGTAACACATGATCTTCAAACCCCGCTTGGCAGTATACTGGGTTTTCATGATCTGTTAAAGGATTCCGGTGTAAACCTTAAGCAGAAGCAATACCTGTCTAATATTAAAGAGTCCGCAGATTATATTCTGGCTCTGGTAAACGATTTGCTTGATTTTTCAAAACTTGAAAATGATAAGATAAAAATTGAACAGGCACCTTACAATGTCCGCCAGTTAATCGAGAACACATGCCGCACACTTGAGCCCATAGCCATTAATAAAGGTATTGAGCTTAACTGGGATATTGATGAAGAGCTTAATTCGGGCTTTCTCTCTGATCCGTACCGTATTAAACAAGTGCTTACCAATTTGGTTAGTAATGCCGTGAAATTTACCCATGAAGGTTCAGTTGAGGTTACAGGTAAAATAAGCAATAACATGATATGTATTGCGGTAATTGATACGGGCATTGGTATAGCAAAAGAAAAATATGCCGCTGTTTTTAAAGAATTTACACAGGCACATTCGGGTATAGGTAAAAAGTTTGGCGGGAGCGGCCTGGGACTTAATATTTCAAAGCGGATTGCAGGACTTTTGGGAGGTACAATTACACTTGAAAGCGAGGAAGGGCAGGGGTCGGTCTTTACTTTCAGCATTCCTTGTATTCCTGCAGGAAATACTTTAGGCGCGGAGCAATATCTTTCAGATGATATTAATGCATATTTAGACGGTAAAAGAATTCTGATAGTTGATGATGATAATGTACAGCTAATGCTCATGAATGAGCTTTTTGCTCAACATCGGGCTGAGGTAGTGACAGAGATAAATTCATCGGCTGTATTAACCTTACTGGAAAGGGAGCATTTTGACCTTTTGCTTACCGATATACAAATGCCGGTGCTTGATGGTTTTGGCCTGATAAAGCTTATTAGGAGCCATAGTGATCCTAAAATAGCAGCCCTGCCTGTTATTGCGCTGTCGGGCAGGAGAGATATGTCTTTAAAAGATTTTGAAGATGAAGGCTTTACTTCGCATCATCCCAAACCTGTACAGTTTGAAGGTTTACTTGTACTAATAGCAACAACTTTTGGTTATGAGCAGGCAGCTGTAATGTATAGCAATAAAAAAGTTGTTGATACAACTGATACACCTTTATATGACCTTAAAAGCCTGTCAGGATTTACCAATAATGATTCCGAAGCATTAAAAACGATTTTACAAACATTTATAGCCAGCGCAAAGGATAATTGTAAAATCCTGCAGCAGGCAGCAATAAATCATGAAGCTCAAAAGCTTGCTGAAACAGCCCATAAGATGATCCCAATGCTTCGCCAGATGGAAGTAAATTCTATTGCTAACCTGCTTATACCTCTGGAAGATCATACATTAAATATGGAATGGCCGGAAACGCAGGAATATATAAATGGAATTTGTGAAAGGATGACTGAATTTATTAATGAGCTAACGATAGAAATGGGCTAAAGATCGATGTTGTATAGCTTGAGTTTGTTATAAAGTGTCTTCCTGTCTATATCAAGCAGCTTAGCGGCTTTTGATTTATTGTAGTTTGCCTTTTCAAGTGCAGTCTTAATAGCTTTTTCTTCATCAGCCTTAGAATATCCTGCTAAAGAATTAGTAACTTCCGAAGTTTCCAGCATTTCAGCGGGCAACACATCAAGGTGTATCAGGTTTGATTTTGCTAACAGTACCGACCGCTTTATAATATTCTTCATTTCGCGTAAGTTACCGGGCCAGTCATACCTTCGGAACAGTTCTGTAACTTCCTGGTCAAAGCCCTCCACATCTTTCTCAAGGTCATTATTTGCCTGTGCAAGGAAATGGTTTGCAAATATCATGATATCCTGCTTTCTCTCCGAAAGTCTGGGCACCCGGATGCAAAATTCATTAAGCCTGTGGTAAAGGTCTTCGCGAAAATCGCCTCTCTTTACCGCTTCGGCCAGGTCTTCGTTAGTCGCGGCAATCACCCTGATATCGACATGTATTTCCTGGCTGCTTCCCACCGGCTTAATTTTCCGTTCCTGCAGTGCGCGTAAAAGCTGTACCTGGACTTCACATGACAGGTTACCCACTTCGTCCAGAAACAGGGTACCGCCGTTAGCTGCTTCAAAATGCCCGGTTTTATCAGTAACTGCACCTGTAAAAGATCCTTTAATATGGCCAAAAAATTCACTTGAAGCCAGTTCTTTAGGTATAGCCCCGCAGTCAACAGGTACATAAGGCTGCAGCGAGCGTTTACTTTGTGCGTGTATGGAATGTGCAATATATTCCTTCCCGGTACCGCTATCGCCAATTATGAGTACCGACATATTAGTAGGAGCAACAAGCTTTACGTGTTCATGTAGCTTTGACGAATCGGTACTTATGCCTTTTACAAAAGGAAGATTTTCCTGTTGCGACTGTTTTTGTGGCCCGGCTGTAAAGTTATCATTGCTTTTTCCGGCCTGCTTCTTTAATGCCTGTTGTATGGTGTGAAGGATTTCATCAGGATTAATAGGTTTTCCCACATAATCAAAAGCTCCCGCTTTCATGGCATTAACCGCAGTTTTAATATCGGTATAGCCGGTCATCAATATAATCTGGGTATCTCTTGAAGCTTCTTTTGTCTTTTTTAATATCTGGAGGCCATCACTGTCGGGCAGCCTTATGTCGGTAAGTACTATGTCAAACGATTGTTCCTTTAAAGCATTATCAGCATCCTGAGCATTAAATGCGTTTGTTACCTCAAATCCTTTCTTTTGCAGGAAAGTTTTCAGCATTACGCAAAATGCAGTATCATCATCAACAACCAGAATTTTTGAGCTCATTTTAGTACAGCTAGTAGCTACAAATTTAATGTATTTGGTATTGCCTATATGTTAATAAAAAATAAAAGGAGATGTGTTTCATCTCCTTCTATTGAAGAATCTTTCAATTCTTCCAATCACCTTACTATATATGTTTAAACTACCTCATTGCTATAATAAGCTTAATGAAATAATTATGCCAAATGTTGAAAATGGTGCAATTTGCTGTAAATACAGACGATTTTCTACTATAGCTAATTTTTATATAGTGTGGAATATGTGGATTTCCACATTTGCATTGTAGAATTTCCACACATTTTGCCATATTATAACAACTAATCAGATGCGTTAGTTAATGACATTACATTGAATAATTATTATAGTGTACTATAACAGAATGCAAAATTTTTTTAAATAAGATCCAGCGACCTTTCCAGCGCCATCCCGCGTGACCCTTTTATTAGTATGGTGGCTCCGGATGGCCTTTCATAGGCGAAAGCTTCTTTAAAGCTGTCATAATCACTGTAAAAATGCAAGTGTGATTCTTCTGTCCGGGCAGCATAAAAGTCTTTACCTATAAAATAGGTTTTGATGTTAGGTAGTTTTGCCAGCATATTTACAATACGTTGATGTTCTTCCGGGCTTTCGTGGCCGAGTTCAAACATATCGCCTAAAATTGCAATCTTGTTCGGTGCATTGAGCCTGGAAAGATTATCAACAGCAGCCATCATGCTGCTGGGATTAGCATTGTAAGCATCCAGTATTATGTTGTTACCGTTTTTATCCATCATCTGCGAACGGTTATTTGATGGAGTATAACCCTCAATGGCTTCTTTTATTTTAGCATCGCTAACTTTAAAGTAATGCCCTATAGTGATGGCTGCACTTATATTGGCAGCGTTGTATATGCCTATGAGGTTTGATTGTATAGTTGTGTCATTATAAGTAATCTGTACCATTGGGTCAGCTTCGATGTTTTCAATACGTACATCACAGTTATAGCTGTTGTAGGCAAATGTGTATCTCGGAAGATCTTTTGTCTTTTCTTTCTGGATATCATCATCCAGGTTTACAAAAGCTGTTTTAATATTAGAAGCAAGGTAGTCGTATAATTCGCTTTTGCCTTTAATAACGCCTTCAACACCTCCAAAACCTTCCAGATGGGCTTTGCCGAAATTTGTAATATAACCAAAGTTCGGTTCAGCTATGCGGCACAGCATCTCAATTTCTTTCTGGTGATTGGCACCCATTTCCACAATGCCTATTTCAGTCTCATTAGTAAAAGAAAGCAGGGTTAAGGGTACACCTATATGGTTATTTAAGTTACCCACTGTTGCTGCTGTTTTATATTTTTTAGAGAGGACGGCATTGATAAGCTCTTTTGTAGTGGTCTTGCCATTACTGCCGGTAAGCGCTATAACAGGCAACCCAAGCTCCTTTCGGTGATGGTTTGCCAGTTGCTGTAGTGTTTCTAGACTGTTGTTAACCAACAGCATATTATCGTTAGTTTTAAAAGCAGCATTATCTATTACTACATAACGTGCGCCTTTGGCAAGTGCTTCTTCAGCAAATGTATTGGCATCAAAATTTTCACCTTTTAAAGCTACAAATAAAGAGCCGGGAGCAATTTTGCGTGTATCAGTTGAGATTGATGTACAGCTTAGAAAGCACTGATAAAGTTCTTCGATTTTCATATATGCCTAAAAAAATAAAAGCCCTAATATAGGGCTTTTATTATAATTCTTCAGAAATTAATTTCTTGCTGTTTTACGATTGTTCTTTGGTCCAACCTTAGACATCGCACACCTGAAACCTATGTAATCAGTAGCCATATCCTGAGGGAAGTACCTCCTTTGGGCCGGGTCTAACCAGTAAGCCCTGTCTCTCCATGAACCACCTTTATAAACCCTTACGTTGTCGTTTATAAGTGTAGTCCTTTTAGAAGACTTGTCATACTGCCTTATCATGCTGCCTGTACTGTCTTTAGCAACAAGGTGTTTAGGAGACTCGTACATTCTTCTTTTTGCATCTTCACCGGCAGCTTCTTCTTCAGTGTTGCCATAGTTATAGTAACGTGTAGATTGCCTGTCGCCATCTCTATGGTTCCTGTTATCACTCTTGGTGTAGTTCTGCCTCAGGTAAGTATCCTCATCAGTAATTTGAGTCTGGGCAATCTGGCCCGGAAGGTTCCTGTACTGAATACGTCCGTTAGATAGTGTATCGTATTCAATAGTTTCAGCTGTTACAAGCTCAGCCCTTCCGTCATCACCAATTTTGTTTTTCATGTAAACGTTACCCCTGTAGTAGTTGAAGTCATTAGCTTCGTCATCTACGATAGGACGGTAAACGTCAGCTACCCATTCGGCAACGTTACCTGCCATGTCATATAAACCGAAGTCGTTTGGCGGATATGATTTTGACGGAGCAGTAATGTCTGCATTGTCATCAGACCATCCTGCAATTCCTCCGTAGTCACCTTTACCTTGTTTAAAGTTAGCTAACTGGTCGCCTCTTTGCTGCCTTTTAGAGTTACGTGTATACTGGCCTTTCCAAGGGTATTTCTTATTACCTTTATATTGGTTATACTCACGGTTACCTACAAGTGCCACAGCTGCATATTCCCACTCAGCTTCGGTAGGAAGCCTGTACTCAGGAAGTATAAGCCCTGAAGTCCTCTGCGCATAAACGCCTTTGGCATCTTCTTTATTAGCCATCTTGTTTTTAGGGCCCTTAAGCACTATTTCTTCATTACCTCCGTAAGCTTTTGTAGGGCTTTCAAGATAAGCTTCAGTGTTAAATGTACTCTCTGCTGTTGCGTCAAGTATTTTGGCATCTTTTTTAAGGTAGCCCTCTCTTTCAAGAACCATTTCGTTAACACGGTCTGTCCTCCACTTGCTGAACTCAACAGCCTGGATCCAGTTTACGCCTACTACAGGGTAGCTTCCGTAGGCAGGGTGCCTAAGGTAGTTGTTGGTCATGGTTTCATTGTAACCAAGAGCGCTCCTCCATACAAGTGTGTCAGGAAGTGCACCAACATAAATGTTTTTATAATTTTCCTCTGTTGGAGGGAAAACCCTTTTTAGCCAGTCAAGGTACTCCATGTACATCATGTTGGTAACCTCGGTCTCATCCATATAGAATGACTGAACGTGCTGCTGTGTTGGCGTGTTGTTCCAATCGTGCATAACATCGTCCTGAACCCTACCCATAGTAAATGTTCCGCCTTCCACTTCAACCAGTCCCGGCGCAGTTTCCTGCTGCTTGAACTTGGACTTGTACTGGAATCCGCCTTTCTTGTCATTGATTTTCCAGCCGGTAGCCGTGGAACCGCTTGACCCTTTTTTACTACAACCAGTAAAACCAACTGCTACTGCTATTGCCAGCATCAGTTTTAAAGCCATAATCTTGTTAATTTTCATACTTCCTGTAGGTAATAAAATTTCGTGGCGCAATATAATAATTAACCATTAAACCGCAACACGTTTTTTAATTTTTTAATAAAATTCCAAAATTAAGTTAAATGTGTTTTTCAATAACGGCCATTTTAAAGTAATATTGCAGGCTGCCTCACAATTTTTTTTCCGTGGCAGTAATATAATGTAAGGATTTACGTTTTTTCTGATGATGAGAAACAAGTTACTCTTTATAGCTTTATTTATAACGTGCCTGGCCGCCGGGCAGCAGGCAAACAATGTTGTGCTTACATGGACTGATAATGTTAAGTCATCAGTAGGTGAAAACCCTGTTACCATGCCGCAGTTCCAGGCAGAGTATATGAATTTTAATCCGTCAAGGAAGCTATTGTCGTTCCAGATGAATTTACCTGTGGCAGGCCCTGTAAAACAAAATTCACTTGTTATTACTAATATAGTTTATGAGAGCATTACAGCCGCGCAGCTGGGCGACCTTTCGGCATCAGCCGTACCTTCGGCGCTAAATGCAAAACTTCAGGCAGCACAGGCAAGGAACGAGTGGCGGGCCGTGCTTACTTTGTCTCCTATAATAAAAGATGGTTCCGGCTTCAGGAGGGTTAAATCTTTCAGTTACTCCTATACAATGGATACCCAGGCTTCAACTGCAAGGAACGCGGCAGATTTTGATGAGCTGTCCAATTCGGTTCTTGCTTCCGGCGAATGGTTCCGCTTTTATGTGCAGTCATCAGGGGTTTATAAAATATCGAAATCGTTTCTGCAACAACTGGGCATGAATGTAAATGTAGATCCCCGCAACATAAAAATATATGGCAATGGCGGGCGTATGATACCTTTGCTGAATAGTATAGAAT
>JAEWKB010000109.1 GCA_023386255.1 Bacteroidota bacterium | reverse complement strand
ACAACAAGCAACCCTGAAATAACAAAAGCGGCAGCAATTTTAAATAACACCGCAGAATATAACAAGATACTCTTAAAATAAATGCAGAATCCTCATCCTGAACAGGATGGGGATTTTTCTTTTGGCGTTAAATAATCGTTGTAAACTCTCAATGGTATTTATAAAATCATATACCTTTGCTCTTTAATCAACAATACAGTGAGCACCAGTCACAAGCACATTAACAAGGTAACAGCCGCAGGCATACTTGTTACCTTGGGGATTATTTATGGAGACATAGGAACATCTCCGCTATACGTAATGAGGGCCATAATGGGAACAGCGCCCATTGAAGAAGATGTGGTTTTAGGGGCATTGTCCTGTATCTTCTGGACCCTTACATTGCAAACTACTGTAAAATATGTGTGGCTTACGCTAAAAGCGGATAATAAGGGCGAAGGAGGTATCTTCTCGTTATATACTCTTCTTAAACGCTTTAAGAAAAAATGGATGATAGTACCGGCCATAATTGGCGGAAGCTGCCTCCTTGCCGATGGCTTTATCACTCCGCCCATCTCAGTATCATCAGCCATTGAAGGGCTTAGGGTATACAATCCTGAACTGGACACGGTAACAATTGTAATCAGTATCCTTTTCTGCTTATTTTTTATACAGAGATTCGGAACCAAATTTTTAGGCAGGTTCTTTGGCCCTATGATGCTTGTTTGGTTCAGCATGCTGGGCATTTTAGGAACTATGTATGTGTTCCACAACCTGTGGGTATTCAAGGCCTTAAATCCATATTATGCAATACATCTCTTGTCTATCCATCATGAGGGTTTTTATGTGCTTGGCTTTGTATTTCTTTGTACAACAGGGGCCGAAGCGCTCTACAGCGACATGGGCCACTGCGGAAGGAACAACATACGCGTAAGCTGGATATTTGTAAAGGCGATGCTTGTGCTTAACTATTTTGGGCAGGGAGCGTATTTAGTGGAGCATTCAGGCCAAACCCTTACCCAAATAAGCGGTAACCCTAATGACCCTGCAAACCCGTTTTACCTTATTATGCCAGACTGGTTCCTGCCTTTTGGTATAGCCATTGCAACGTCGGCGGCAGTTATTGCATCGCAGGCATTAATAAGCGGCTCGTTTACTATGATAAGTGAAGCCATGCGCCTTAACTTCTGGCCTAAGGTGTCAGTTAAATATCCTACCGAGCTTAAGGGGCAGCTGTACATCCCGTCAGTAAACTGGATTTTATTCCTGGGCTGTGTAAGTATAGTATTATACTTCCGTGAATCAAGCAAAATGGAAGCGGCTTATGGGCTTGCCATTGTAATTTGCATGCTCATGACAACATCGTTATTGGGCATGTTCATGGCTACCCGCAGGTACCACCCTGTTATTATTGTATCAATTATCTTAGTTTACCTGGTTATTGAAGGGGCTTTCTTTATTGCCAATATAGATAAATTTCACCAGGGCGGTTATGTCTCGGTAATTATTACAGGAGTGCTCTCAATTGTAATGACGGTGTGGTATACAGCCAAGAAAATCAGGAGTGAGTATACTGAGTTTACAAAAATTGATAATTACAAAAATGTCCTGTCAGAATTAAGCAATGACATGTCAATCCCAAAATATGCTACACACCTGGTGTACCTTACCAATGCGCATCTGGGAGATGAAATTGAATCAAAAATAATTTACTCAATATTGCAGAAAAGGCCTAAGAGAGCCGACATATACTGGTTTGTTCACGTGAATGTGGTTGATGAGCCGTATAAAATGGAGTACAGGGTAAGAGAAATTATAAAGGACGATGTAATACGCATTGACTTTTACCTTGGTTTCCGCGTGGCGCCACGTATTAACCTTATGTTTAAAAATGTGGTGCGCGATATGGTGAAGCGGGGCGAAGTAGATATAACAAGCCGCTACGAATCGTTGAACCGTAATAATGTAATTGGAGACTTTAAGTTTGTGATCATTGAGAAATTCCTGTCATACGACAATGACATCCCATGGTATGAGCGTATTATACTTGATATTTACTTTGTGTTGAAAAAAGTCAGCCTGTCTGAAGGCAGGGCCTTTGGGCTTGACAGCAGCTCTATAAAGGTTGAAAAGTTCCCTATAGTTATACATCCGCCGGAGGAAATGCACTTAACACGTATGGAAGAAAATTCACATCATCACGAAGAACCTACAGACGTAAGCCTATGACAAAGTTAGCCTCCCTTTTATGCATGCTGTTGCTTACCTGTACTGCCTTTTCTCAGGAGGAAGTAGTGCATTCAGTTTACTTTGAGTTTGACAAGCATACCCTTGATGAAAAGCAGGCAGGTGAAACCGTAAACTTTATTAAAGCTATTGATACCACCCGTATTGAAAGCATACAGATATATGGCTATACCGATGACAGAGGGAAAGATGCTTACAATTATAAACTTTCGGCTAACAGGGCTAATACAATTAAGAACAAGCTGATTGAGAAAGGGATAAAGAACAAAATTATTGTTACCATTGAGGGAAAAGGGCGTATTTTACTTGAAGAGGACATTGACAACAAATCTGAAGCACGATCTAAAAACCGCAGGGTTGACGTTGTTATAAACTTTAAGCCTGCGCCACCCCCAAAACTGGAAGCCGGTATTTATAGTACCGTAACAAAAGACATGCAGGTGGGGGACAGGATTTACCTGGACCTGATCCTTTTTGAGCGGGGCAGCAGTAAGCTCACCCTTCAGTCAAAAAAAGAACTGGAAAAGATTGCCAAACTGCTTCACAAGTACAAGAACCTTGAGTTTGAAATACAGGGGCACATATGCTGCACACCTACCTTCCAGAAAGAGGCCATAGATAAGGATACTAAAAAGAGGGCTTTATCTACCAACAGGGCGCAGGCAGTTTATAAATACCTGCTTACCAAAAAAATTCCTGCATCACGAATGACCTTTAAAGGCTATGGCAATACAAAGCCTTTAGGAATGGGTTCGGCTTATGACAGGCGTGTTGAGCTTGTAATTACAAAAGCCTGATCACTTATCTGTCCATCCTGATATGCGGTATATCATCTTCCAGATATTCCTCGCCCTGCTGTACAAATCCGTGGCTTTCATAAAACTTTTTGAGGTATAACTGTGCTGATATGGTAATGTTTTTGCTGCCAAACAAAGTTTCTATGGCTTTAATGGCTTCCTGCATCATGTCGTGGCCCCATTTCCTGTCCCGGTAGCGGCTGCTTATTACTACTCTTCCTATTGAAGCGTCATCAAAATAATCCCCTGGCGCGAAAAGGCGGCAGTAAGCAATTATTTCGCTATCAAAAAAACCTGACAGGTGTATAGCCTTATCATCTTTACCATCTATGTCCTGATAAACGCAATTTTGCTCCACTACAAACACTTCCGACCGCAACTGTAATACTTTGTACAATTCCGGCACAGAAAGTTCATTAAATCGCTTTAAAACGAATTTTGGCTTCATTTAAACTTTACGGATTTGATTATTGACTCCAGCTCCACCAAAAGGTCCCTTTTTGGAGATGACGGACTGTATATAAATCCTTCAATAATAAGATAGCATTTATTCTTGTCATCACGAATTGCATAGTTAAGAAAAGGACCATTCATAAAATCGTTGGCCATTTCCCAGTTGCCACGTGTTTCAAAGGCGCGCCTGTCTCCAAAGCTTGTCATGAAAATATAGGGAGAATAAGCTTCTTCCGTTTTCATATATGTGCCGGGTTCCTGCCCATGTATATACATATTGCCTATAGAAT
>JAEWKB010000087.1 GCA_023386255.1 Bacteroidota bacterium | reverse complement strand
GTATAAGGGTTACTACAAGAGTACAGGAATAAACAAACTGTTTATTAAATCAGACTACGGACATATTAAACTTAACCGCAGATAGATGCAACCTTTTTAAAATTTTATACGTCTAAATTATATCAATCAATCAAAAAACGAACGCTATGAAATCAATATTAGCGATGCTTGCAGGACTATTATTTATAACGGCCTCAGCACAGGAAAAAAGGAATGTCGCCCCATATAACAAAGTTCGTGTAACGGGCCCTTATAACGTTACGCTTGTTTCGGGTACTCCGGGAATTATATCGCTGGAAGGAAATGAAAAAGCCATTAGTGACATTGCTGTTGTATCTCAGGATGGGACCCTTACCATAAAGCAAAAAGATAATTTTTTAAAAAGCAACAGAAGTACCGGTAACGTCAAAATTACAATACCTGTGGCTGACCTGAATGAGCTGTATTTTACAGGTTCGGGTAATATTACTTCATCAGCAACAATAAAAAGCGATATAAAGGTAGCTCTTAACGGTTCAGGTGATATTGAGCTAAATGTAAGTAATGAAAATTTAACCGCCATTTTAACCGGGTCAGGTGATATATAATTAAAAGGAGTATCCCAAAATTTTAAATGTGATGTGACAGGATCGGGTTCAATTAAAGCAGCAGGGCTTGCGGCAACTAATGTAGAGGCGGAAGTCACAGGATCCGGCGACGCAGAAGTTTCAGGTAAGGAGAACCTTAAAGGGAGGATAACAGGATCGGGAAATATTGTTTACGCAGGTAATCCAGAGAATAAAGACCTGAAAAAGAAAGGTTCAGGTGAATTTAAAGCTTTATAAACACCTAAAAATAAAAAATCAATCATCATTTAATCATCAATCAAAAATCAAATCAATCATGAAAAAAGTAATTTTAGCATTTGCAGCAATGTTCTGCATCATTACAGCAACCGCACAGGAAAAAGCACAGGTTACCATAGGTAACGGAAACACTACAAAAGAGACAAGGGAGGTAGGAAGTTTTGATAAAATAAGTGTAAAAGGCCCTTTTGATATCCGCCTGGTATCTGGCCAGCAGGGTAAACTTAGCGTTGAGGCCGATAATAACATTATTGCCATGGTTACTACCGAAGTTAAAGATGGGGTTTTAAATATTGGCCCTATGGAAGGTAAATTGTTCAAAAGCAGCAAGGGCAATAAAGTTATTGTGCGCGTGCCAGTAACCCAGGTAAGCGAAATAGCTTTATTAGGTTCGGGCACTGTAACAGGCAAAACAACATTAAAAAACAATGTAAAATTAACGCTTGACGGCTCCGGTAAAATTGAAATGGCTCTTAATGCTGACAACGCCGAAGCTGTTGTACTGGGCTCAGGTGATATAACCGTAAAAGGCACTGCATCAAACTTTAAATGTCTTGTCGTAGGATCAGGTATGGTAATGGCCGAAACCCTTGAAGCATCAAACGTAGATGTAACCATTTCAGGCACCGGGAATGCTAAAGTATACACTAACCAGGCTATCACCGGAAGGATAACAGGTTCGGGCAATGTTGCCTTTGCCGGCAACCCAAAAGAGCGTGACCTGAAACGCACCGGCACAGGAGATTTTATAAACTTATAGTAACAGGTTGATTACTTAAATTAGGTTAGCTTTGCGAGCAATAGCCGTCTCTTTTACCGGGGGCGGCTATTGTGTTTTATAGATATAAAAAAACTCCGGTAGTACCGGAGTTTCTATTATGAATTATTACTTTATAAATTCTATTTTTTGTGCTTCTTCAAGGTTAACACTATCAAAGAATCCCTGCTCGTTCATCCATTCATCGCTGAAAACCTTGCTCATGTAGCGCGACCCGTGGTCAGGGAAAATAAGCACTACATTACTGGTTTCGTCAAATTCACCGGCTTCAGCATACTGCTTTGCTGCCTGTAGGGCTGCACCGCTTGTATAGCCAACGAACAAACCTTCAGTCTTGGCTATATTTCTGGCTGCGTGAGCGCTCTCTTCATCCGAAACCTTAATAAATTTATCTATCGCTTCAAAATCTGTTGCTGTAGGAATAAGGTTTTTACCCAGCCCTTCTATGCGGTAAGGATAAATTTCTTCACTGTCAAACTCTTTGGTTTCATGGTACTTTTTCAGTACAGATCCAAATGCATCAACACCAAGTATTTTTATGGCAGAATTTTTTTCCTTTAAAAAACGTGCAGCACCCGATATAGTACCACCAGTACCGCTGCAGGCTATAAGATGTGTTATTTTGCCGTTGGTCTGTTCCCATATTTCAGGGCCTGTGGTTTTATAGTGGGCATCTATATTAAGGTCATTAAAGTACTGATTGATGTAAACCGAACCTTTTATTTCCTCATGCAGCCTTTTTGCAACATTATAGTATGAGCGCGGATCATCAGCCGAAACGTTAGCCGGGCATACATAAACTTTAGCGCCCATAGCACGAAGCATGTCTATTTTATCTTTAGAAGATTTAGAGCTGACTGCCAAAACACAGTCATAACCTTTAATAATGCTTACCATAGCCACGCTGAAACCTGTATTGCCGGAAGTAGTTTCGATAATGGTATCACCCGGTTTAAGGATACCCCTTTTCTCTGCTTCTTCAATAATATACAGTGCAATCCTGTCTTTGGTAGAGTGGCCCGGGTTAAACGCTTCTACCTTTGCGTAGAAGTTTCCTTTTAACCCTTCGGTAGCCTTATTGAGCTTAATAAGAGGTGTATTTCCTATTAATTCCAACACATTATTATAGGCTTTTATTTCTTCTTTCATAAAAAATAAGTTAATCAAGGTAAAACTTACAAAGTTTAGCAACCTCAAAACCTTGCAAAGCTAACAAAAAAAATTTAATTACTTTCTAATTCCTTCCAAATCCAGTAAAAAACTATACTCTTTGGCTACCTCTTTCAGCGCTTCAAAACGGCCCGATGCGCCGCCGTGCCCTGCCTCCATATTGGTATCCAGGAACAGTAGGTTATTATCGGTTTTCATTACCCTTAGTTTTGCCACCCATTTTGCCGGTTCCCAATACTGCACCTGGCTGTCATGCAGGCCTGTTGTTACCAGCATATTAGGGTATTTTTGTGCTGTTACATTATCATATGGCGAGTATGATTTCATATAGTCATAGTACTGTTTGTCATTCGGGTTACCCCACTCATCATACTCTCCTGTAGTAAGCGGTATGCTGTCATCAAGCATGGTGGTAATAACATCAACAAACGGAACCTGTGCTATAATACCATGGTAAAGCTCAGGAGCCATATTTACTATAGCGCCCATAAGTAATCCGCCCGCAGATCCTCCTTCGGCATATAAATGCTCCGGCGAGGTATATTTTTGTGCAATTACATATTTAGAGCAGTCAATAAAATCGGTAAAAGTATTTTTCTTTGTAAGCAGTTTTCCGTTTTCATACCACGCACGGCCCAGGTCTTCCCCTCCCCTTATGTGTGCAATGGCAAAAATAAAGCCTCTGTCAAGAAGGCTTAGCCTTACACTGGAGAATGTCGGATCCATAGAATGGCCGTAAGAGCCGTAAGCATAAAGCAGCAGCGGGTTTTTACCATCTTTTTTTACACCCTTGCGGTACACTACCGAGATAGGGATTTTTGTACCATCCTGTGCGGTAGCCCATATCCTTTCTTCGGTATAATTTTCTTTTTTGAACTTACCACCCAAAACTTCCTGCTCTTTAAGCACGGTCTTCTGCTTTGTCTTCATATTGAAATCGATAACCGAAGACGGCGTGGTAAGCGACTGGTAGCTGTAGCGAAGCACATCGGTGTCAAAGTCCAGATTGGCCATTGTACCGGCTGTATATGTTTCACTTTCAAAAGGCAGGTAATATTCGCCCTGTCCGCTCCATGGGCGTATTTGTATCTTGTTGAGCCCGTTTGACCGTTCTTCTACTACCAGGTAATCTTTAAAAATCTCAATACCTTCAAGCAGCACATCGTCGCGGTGGGGTATAAGGTCCTTCCAGTTTTCTTTGCCTGTAGCATTTTCAGGCGCAATCATTAGTTTAAAGTTGGTAGCCTTATCTTTATTAGTTACAATATACCACTTGTCGCCATAATGCGCTATGCCATACTCCAGTCCGCGGGTACGTGGCTGGAAAACTTTAAACTCACCATCAGGGTTTTTAGCATCAAGCACCCTGTATTCGCTGGTAAGCGTGCTTCCGGAACCAATAACAATATATTTCTTTGACTTTTCTTTGTACACGAAAGTATTATAGGTATCATCCTTTTCATGAAAAACAACCACATCGGTTTTAGCATCGGCTCCGCGCTTGTGTTTGTAAATTTTTTCGGAACGTAGCGTAACAGGGTCTTTGCGGGTGTAGAACAGGGTTTTATTGTCGCCTGCCCATGTAGAGCCTCCTGTTGTATTTTCAATTTTTACAGGAAGAATTTCGCCTGTTTTAAGGTTTTTTATCTGAATGGTGTACTGCCTGCGTGACACGGTATCAACACCAAAAGCACACCACTGATTATCCTCGCTTACGCTCATGCCTGCTAAGTGAAAATAAGAATGCCCCTTAGCCATTTCGTTGCAGTCGAACAAAATTTCTTCTTTAGCGTCAAGGCGGTCTTTTTTACGGGAATATATTGGGTAGTCTTTACCTTTTTCAAAGCGGGTTATGTAGTAATAACCGTTGTAGAAGTAGGGTACCGAAGCATCGTCTTCCTTAATCCTGCTTTTCATTTCCTCGAAAAGCTGGGTCTGGAACGGCTTCAGGTGTGCCGTCATTTTTTCGTAGTATTCGTTTTCTTTTTTAATGTAATCAATTACTTCAGGATTTTCCCTCTCATTAAGCCAATAATAGTTATCAATGCGCACATCGCCATGTTTCTCAAGTTTCTTTGGTTTTACCTTGGCAAGAGGGGGAGTAATGGTCTCAGTCATTTTGTTTTTGCTGGTTTGCGCGTTTGCAGCAAAAATAACACAAACGCTACTTAGTAGTACTAGTTTTTTCATTCTTTTAAGAATTGGATAGAACGCAATTTAATACTTTTGCATAATATACTAATTACAAAATCACGAAAAATGTTTGGAGATTTAATGGGTATGATGGGTAAGATTCAGGAAACCCAGCAGAAAATAGAAGAGACTAAGAAAAGGCTTGATACAGTACTTGTAGACGAGCAGAGCAGCGACGGCCTGCTTAAGGTGACAATGACCGCAAACAGGGAACTAAAGTCAGTTACCATTGATGATTCATTGCTTGAAGATAAAGAGCAGCTTGAAGATTACCTGGTACTTGTACTTAACAAAGCGCTTGATAAAGCTACATCAGTAAACGAAGCCGAGCTTGGCGCTGTTGCCAAAGAAGGCATGCCGAACATACCGGGACTGGATTTATTTAAATAAAGCCACTAGCCACAAGTTAAAAGCCACTAGCTCCAGAAGGTCTGGGCTAGTGGCTTTTGGCTTTTTACTATTGGCTAAAGCACTAATTTCTGCAACGCCTCCAGCACATACTGGTGCATTACTTCTTTATAATCAAGGTGCGTTACAATCCGTAGCTTTCCTTTACCTAAAG
>JAEWKB010000069.1 GCA_023386255.1 Bacteroidota bacterium | reverse complement strand
GCCCACAGGCCCATACGTGACGAGCTTTCGGGAGAAGTATTTAAATACCCTGCGCTTTTTCCTGAACTTATTTCTATTGCACTAAACCTCCACGATAAAAGCCACCACAAAGCCTGCTGGATACTGGAGCTGGTCCTTGAAAAAGAAATCGAGTGGCTCAGGGATTTCCTGCCCCAGTTTTGCAATGCATTGCCCCAGTTCAGGCATGAAGGTGCATTGCGGTCGGTTTCCAAAATTTGCCTTTTTAGTGTACAGAGGCATCGTCACCGTGATGAATTTTTATCGCCACCGCAGCTACAGCAAATAATCGAAGCCTGTTTTGACTGGCTCATTAGTGATGCCAAAGTAGCCACTAAAGCCTATGCCATGCGTGCCTTATACCTTATCGGCAAAAGCGAAGACTGGATACATCCGGAGCTCCAGGTTATACTCACGCAGGGCTTCCCTGCACATTCTGCGGGATATAAGGCTGCCGCCAAAGAAATCCTTCAGAAGATTAATAGGGAAGAAATTACTTTTTATATCGGTAATGCCCCGTAATCTTGTGCCTGAACAGGCAATCGTCAAGCACCTGGCCATAACCTACATTATGCACTTCATATACCTGTTTCCTACTTTTCTGTTAACCACCACGCCTATGTGCGGCAGGTTGGCAGGCAGCATCCAGGTAACAATATCACCGGGTTTATAATCAGCGGCAGTATTAGTTATAGGTAATGATTGCCCTTTCCTGCTGAAGAATACCTGCAGGTTGGGCACCCGCCGGTGGTCAATATTAGTATCTGTAGTTTTCAGTCCCCAGGATTTAGGATATTTCGAAAAGTTGGCTTTCATATCCTCATGCACTTCCTTTTGCAGGTCAATCCCCAGCTTCCGGTAGCTGCGAATAATTACATCAGTACATACGCCTTTGCTTTTAGGTACATCGCCTCCCGGATATTTTATCTGATAATATTTCCCGTCATATTCTACATTATCTTTAGTAATGGACAGGGCTGCATCTGACAGCTTCTCATAAAAATCTTTCTCAGGAGATGTAAGTCCGTAAATGAGAAAAAGTAGCAGGATGTTCTTCATAGTAAGGAGGTTTGGCTTAAAAAACGGCAGAATGTCTTTTAATAGTATGTGTATCGAAGCAAAATTGGCTATATTCGTAACCATACACTACCTGCCATGGAAGACACACAAAGTACCTTCTCGATAAAATATTGGGCTGAAGACGACCAGCCGCGCGAAAAACTAATGCTGAAAGGCAAGGCCGTACTAAGTGATGCCGAACTTATAGCCATACTCATAGGCTCCGGCAGCCGCAATGAAAGTGCGGTGGAACTAAGCAAACGCATACTCTCCAGTGTTGACAACAACCTTGGTGCGTTGGGTAAACTGTCGCTTCAGCAGCTCATGAATTTTAAAGGAATAGGTGAGGCCAAGGCAGTAACTATAGCGGCCGCTATGGAACTGGGCCGCCGCCGCCGGGATGAAGACGGTGTGGAACTAAAAAAAATAACATCAAGCAAGGCAGTATATGATATTATGCAGCCTATAATTGGCGAGCTGCCGCACGAGGAGTTCTGGATAATTTACCTGAATAACTCCAATAAAGTAATATACAAGTCCCAAATAAGTAAAGGTGGCATTACAGGCACTGTTGTTGATGCGCGACTGGTTTTCAAGACCGCGCTTGAGCATAATGCTGTGGCCATAATACTGGTGCATAACCATCCGTCGGGTGTGCTGCAGGCCAGTGAGCCTGATAAACAAGTAACGCGACAGCTTAAAACCGCAGGGGCAAGCCTTGATATAAAAGTGCTTGACCATGTGATAGTAACCGAAAGAGGCTACCTGAGCTTTGTAGATGAAGGAATTTTTTAAAATGAAGATATGAGCAATGAACTGACAAAACACAGAAGCTGGCTAAGGCGCAACCTTGCATGGCTTTTTCCGCTGATACTTATTGTTATTACTGCTGTTTACCTGCTGCTGTCGGGTGTTATAGGTACAGGTGATTATGCTAAAGCCTATGCCGACAAACAGGTTTTTGAAGAAGCGGTGCGGCAGGTACAGCAGAACGAACGGGTACATGCAATACTTGGAGATATACAGCCAATGGACAGAATGGCCATTGCCGAAGGTGCTGTACAATATACGGAAGACGGGCAGGCTATAACAGCAACAATTACCTTAAAAGGAAGCAAGGCTAAAGGTAAAATGGATATTGAAGCCCATAAGGCCGATGGTAAATGGATTTACGATAAAATTAGCGTAAGGACAAAAGAGCCAAAGCAGGAAGTTATAGTAGTGCCGCAGCAATAATCAGCTTTTTTAATCATTCTATTTTTCCTAACTTGCAGGTCATATAAAATCATCCTGCATGATAAGTACAAAGAACCTGCGCTTTTCTTACGGAAAAGGCACTGAATTTAATTTTCCGGACATTATTACGGGCCGTGGCCAAAGTTTATTGATTACCGGTGGCTCGGGCAAAGGTAAAACCACGTTGCTTCACCTTTTAGGCGGACTTTTGCGTCCGCAATCAGGTGAAGTGGTTATTGAAGATACCAACATAGCTTCGCTTTCAGAAAAAAAATTAGATCATTTCAGGGGTAAGAACATAGGCCTTGTGCTGCAGCAATCTTATTTTGTTGCCTCGCTTAATGTACTTGAAAATGTAGTACTCGCATCATGGCTGGGTGCCGGCAAACAGGCAACCGAAAAAGCGAAACAGCTTTTACTGCAGCTGGACCTGGGCGACCATCTTCATAAAATGCCTTCGCAGCTAAGTATAGGTCAGCAGCAAAGGGTTTCTATAGCGCGTGCGCTTATTAATGAGCCTAAGCTGTTACTGGCTGATGAACCTACCTCAAGCCTTGATGATGACAATGCGGCTAAAGTAGCTGATATGCTTGACGGCCTTGCCAAACAGTTTGGTACAGCATTGGTTATTGTAACGCATGACCAAAGGCTTAAAGACCGATTCCCTAATCAAATCTCACTGTCATGATTACACGCATAGCCTGGAAAAATATATGGTTCAAGCCGCTCAATACTGCGCTTAGCATTATACTCTTAACAGCCAGTGTTGCTATAATTACATTGCTGATACTGCTGCAGGAGCAGTTCGAAAAGAAGTTCAGCTCTAATATAGATGGTATCGATCTTGTACTGGGTGCGCAGGGAAGCCCGCTGCAGCTAATACTTTCGTCGGTGTATCAGGTAGATGCGCCTACAGGTAATATTGATTATGCCGAAGCTAAAAAATGGATGAAACACCCGTTTGTAGAAACTGCCATACCCCTTGCTTTTGGCGATAATTACCGCGGTTACCGCATAGTGGGTACTACCCCTGATTATCTTACCAAATATGGCGCTGAGGTAAAACAGGGTAAAGTGTTCAGCAGGAACTTTGAAGTAGTGGTGGGCAGCAGTATTGCAGTAAAGCTTATGCTGAAGGTAGGGGATAAATTTTTCGGTTCACACGGTGATGCCGAGGAAGGCGAACTGCATGATGAACATGCTTATATAGTATCGGGTATAGCTTCGCCTACAGGCAAAGTTATTGATAACCTTATAC
>JAEWKB010000018.1 GCA_023386255.1 Bacteroidota bacterium | reverse complement strand
AGGTGGTTATTGCGGCGGGGCTCACCTCTTCCCATTCCGAACAGAGAAGTTAAGCCCGCCTGCGCAGATGGTACTGCAGAAATTGTGGGAGAGTATGTCGTCGCCTTTCTTTCTAAAACCCTTCACTAACTAGTGAAGGGTTTTTTGTTTTATATAATTGTTGTATCTTAATAAAAAATTTGAAGCTATGCAACAAACAATCCCACAGCAACCAGAACAGGAGAAAAGGGAAAGAAGAAAAGCACTAATTATTAGTGTGTTGAGTGCTGTATATGCTATAAGCCCTATTGATATTATACCGGATATTCCTGTAATAGGATGGATTGATGATTTTTTTGTTGTAACGGCGGCTTTACTTAATTTGCTTGAGCACTTTACGGGACAGACGCATTATACGCTTCGTTCTATCCTAAGAGCCTTAAAGTGGACTATTGTAATTTTAGGTATTATTATAATATTGCTGCTGTTACTGCTTGGTGCCGTAATTATTAACTGGCTAACGTAATACCGGCGGCGCCTGTGGTTTCTGGGTGAAGGCGCAACGCCCAAATAATGTTTCGATAGCCTCAGCTACCCCTTAATTCTATCTACAGTCACCGCCCTTTTCTTTACAATATTCGCATACATTGCTTACCGGACAGATGCTATGCTTAGGGTTTGAAGGCCTGCATATTTCACGTCCTAAATGAGAAATAGCCATTCCTATTTCTCCCCAAATGTGCCGGGGCAATTTTTCCATCAATTGTTTTTCTATCTTATTAGCGTCTTTACCGGTAACTATACCTATGCGTGGTGCTACACGTACCACATGAAGGTCAACCATTATACCTTCGGCTTCGGCGCCCGCTTCACGGATAATAACATTAGCTGACTTGCGGCCTACGCCTTTAAGGGCAGTAAGCTCTTTCATAGTGGTAGGTATATTTTTATTTTTCTTGACGGTACTTGCAATATCCTGTAGCCATGTAATTTTGTTAGCATGAAAACGTACACCCGACAAATGTTTCATTAGCTGCTCGGTATTAGCTTTAGACAAGGCCTCCATATCTGGAAATTCCGCAAAAAAGTCAGGGGCCAGTTTATTAATATGCGCATCACTATCCTGTGCGGCAAGAACTACCATAACTAGCACCTGGTACAGGCTGTTATAATCCAAAGGGTGCTTTTTTTCCTGATACTTATCTATCAAAGGCTGAAGGGCAGCAGCCCAATCTTTATTTTCCATAAATAAATCCATATACATAAAGGTAAAGATTTAGATTACAAGTTCCTATTACTGCAAGAATAAAAAAAGCAGCCGCACTTCGACAAGCTCAGTGTGACTGCTTCTGTAAGTTACCTTAAAAATTTAAGTTCCTATATTATTCATTTTCTTCTTTTAAATCTATTGAAAGTGAATTAACACAATATCGTTGTCCGGTTTCGGTAGGGCCGTCATCAAAAACATGGCCCAGGTGACTTCCGCAGTTAGCGCAAAGTATTTCGGTGCGGATCATCCCGAAAGTTGTGTCTTTTACATATTCCACTTTACCTGGTATAGATTCATCAAACGATGGCCAGCCGCAGCCCGACATAAATTTAGAATCACTTTTAAACAATGGCTCACCGCATGCTCCGCAGCAATAAGTGCCTTTGTCAAATGATAAATTATATTTTCCAGTATGAGGAAATTCAGTCCCTTTTTGCCGAAGTATCTTATAACGCTCCGGCCCCAGGAGTTCTTTCCACTCGGCTTCTGATTTATTTATAGGATAATCTTTCATAATTTTTATTTAGCAGGAATAAATTTAATGGATACTGAATTGGTGCAGAAACGGTTACCCGTAGTTTCTTTAGGGCCGTCATCAAACACATGGCCCAGGTGTCCGCCGCAGTTGGCGCACATGACTTCTACCCGCTGCATACCGTAGCTGTTATCTTCCTTATAAATCACTGATTTTTCAATGGCCTCATCAAAGGAAGGCCACCCGCATTCAGAATCGAATTTTGTATCCGAATTAAATAAAGGATTTCCACAGGCAGCACAAACATAAACTCCTTTTTCAAAATGCTTGTAATATTCACCAGTAAAAGGACGTTCAGTAGCTTTTTCACGTAAAACAGCATACTGTTCAGGTGTAAGCACCTTCTTCCAGTCGGCATCCGTTTTTGCAGTCTTAGCTGTAATTTTTAAGTCTTCACTTGTGTGATTTCTTTCAGTTTTCTTTTCCTGTGCGCATGCTGTCAGCGAGGAAAACAATATCAGCATTGCTATTTTCTTCATCTTCTTCTATAAATTGTATTATTTGTTTTATGACTTTACTGTCACCAAGTATTTTCCTGTGGCCTAATCCTTCCGTAATGATAAGTTTGCCTGCAGCCAGGTGTTCATAAATATGGTGCGCGGCCGAAACAGGAACATCATGATCATCAGTATCATGAATGACAAGGACGGGTACGGCAACTTCTTTTGCAGCCATATACGCAGAATAAGTGTTTATGGTTTCGCCAAATTTCTTTTCAAACTGCCTTATCATTATCCTACCTGTAGCAACATCCATGCCCAATTGTTTTGAAAAATCCAGCATGATATCCTCTATAACATCACCACTGCCAATAGTTACTGCTTTTTTTACAGATAATCCGCGTTTTATAGTGTTTAGTACTGCCATTGCGCCTAATGAATGGCCTATGGCATGTTCAAAGGGACCATACTTATTATCAAGCTCCTGTATACATTTTATAAATTCGGTCATGTCACTTGTCTTACCTGTAGATTTTCCATGGGCAGGAGCATCAAAGCTTATGGTGCTGTAGCCGTTTTTTAATAATTTTTCGGCAATGCTGTGCAGTTGTGTGCCCCGGCCGCTCCAGCCGTGAACAAGCAAAACCTTTTTGCTGCTTTCGCCATAGCGGTACACACAAATAGTTTTGCCTACAGCCGGTATTTCTACCATTTCCTGTACTGTGCGGGTGTCCATTTCTTCTTCTCTTTTAGGGAGCCTGAACTTCATTGGAGTGGTAAATATCTTCATTGCAAATTTTGCGGCAAGCTTGGGTGACGTTACTTCCAGAATTTTAGCTGTTACCAATATTGGTTTTGGGATCTTTAGTGACTGACGGTGTTTTTTATCTGACATACATACTGTAATTGAAGTATAAAGTTACCTAAAATTCTGCATGTAATTTCTGTTCACAATACTTTAACCATATACAGAAATATTTCAGAAAATTCTAACAGATATTTATGCTAAATTTGGTGAGATAAAACACCCTTGTTATGAATAAACGTGTATTTTCCCTCAGTATCTTGTTTTCAGCGCTGGTTGTGGCCTGTACTACTAACCCGTTTACAGGTAATAAAGACCTCAATTTTGTATCGAACGAGCAGATTTTTCCTGCCGCTTTCCAACAGTACAACCAGTTCCTGAACGAGAATAAAGTAATAAAAGGCACTGCCGATGCCCAACGTGTTACCACGGTAGGGCAGAAGATAAGGGCTGCAGCAGAAAAGTACCTTAATGCCAATGGCTACCAGGGTTACCTGAACGGTTACCAGTGGGAATATAACCTGGTGCAGAGCAACGAGGTGAACGCGTGGTGTATGCCGGGCGGTAAAATTGTGGTGTATAGCGGCATCCTGCCTATAACAAAAGATGAAGCAGGGCTTGCTACAGTAATGGGCCACGAGGTAGCACACGCGCTGGTAAACCACGGTGCGCAGCGCATGAGCGCAGGCCAGCTGCAGGAAATTGGCGCAGTAGGTGTCGGCCTTGCCACATCGGGCAAAAGCGCTCAAACACAGCAGCTTTTTATGCAGGCTTACGGTGTAAGTTCAGAAGTGTTTGGTACGCTGCCTTTCAGCCGCAAGCATGAAAATGAGGCCGACGAAATTGGCCTTACCCTTATGGCTATTGCGGGTTATAACCCTGATAAAGCAATAGAGTTCTGGCAAAGGATGGAAGCTAACTCAGGGGGTGGCGCACCGCCGGAATTTCTTAGTACGCACCCTTCGGGCAGCACGCGTATAGCCAATATAAAAAGCAAGATACCAAACGCTAAGGCACAGGCGGCCAAGTTTGGGGTGAAGTACTAGAATCATTATAAAGTCTGAATTATAAATTTTGAATTAGGCCGCTCAGGAATGAGTGGCTTTTTTTTATGGAGGGTTGAAAAACAGGTATTTTTACGGATATCTTAATAGTGAAAACTAAAGCTTAATTTCTATTATTGTAACAATTAACCCCTCATTATATACAATACCTTTGGTAGATATATACTCATAGAACAACCATAACTAATACCTCCCGCTTCGGCGGGAGTTTTCATTTTACATATACATAATCTTACTATTTAAAAAAATACACTAGTTTTGGTTACCAAACCAATACTATATGGCACAACCCGTAAAAGGGAGTAAAAAGCTCCTAAACGCCTGGGCATTTTATGACTGGGCCAACTCTGTTTACAGCCTTGTTATAGCCTCGGCTGTTTTCCCTATTTTTTATAATCAATTATTTACAGATAAAAACACTGTCGAAGTTTTTGGTGGCACCATGAAAGGTTCGGCTCTCATAAGCTTTACTACCGCATTTGCTTTTCTTATTGTTGCCATCATGTCGCCATTGCTATCGGGCATTGCCGATTATGCTGGTAATAAAAAAACATTCCTTAAGCTGTTTTGTTATGTAGGTGCGCTTTCGTGCATGGGGCTATACTGGTTTCGGCTGGAGAGCCTCTACCTGAGCCTTGCATGCTATCTTTTTGGCCTTATAGGTTTTTGGGGCAGTCTTGTGTTTTATAATTCTTACCTGCCTGATATTGCCTATCCTGAGCAGCAGGATGCAGTGAGTGCCAAAGGCTATTCTATGGGATATATAGGCAGCGTGATTTTGCTGGTGTTGAACCTTGCGATGGTAATGAAACCCGGTTTTTTTGGTATTGAAGCTACAGCCACAGATTCGGCCCCAATGCTTGCTATGCGTTACTCCTTCATTACAGTAGGTGTATGGTGGATACTCTTTAGCCAATACACTTACTACTACCTGCCGAAAAGTAATAAAGTCAATAAAGTAACCCACCATGTGCTGTTTAACGGCTTCAAAGAGCTTAAAAAGGTATGGGGGCAGTTAAAGCAGGACCTTAGGCTGAAACGTTATTTAGGCAGTTTTTTTGTGTATAGCATGGCGGTACAGACGGTAATGCTTGCCGCAACCTATTTTGGTGCTGAAGAGATAGCCTGGCCTGATGCCGATGCCAAAAGCATGGGCCTGATAATAAGCATATTGTTAATTCAGCTGGTTGCGGTGGCAGGCGCGGTTATTACTTCAAAGCTTTCGGCAAAATATGGCAATATCAAAACCCTGATAGGAATAAACAGTATTTGGGCAGCTATTTGCGTGTGTGCATTTTTCATTTCGCTACCGCTTCATTTTTACATCACAGCCGCTTTTGTGGGGCTGGTTATGGGCGGCATACAATCCCTGTCGCGCTCCACGTATTCTAAATTCCTGCCCGAAACGACAGATACAGCCTCTTTTTTCAGCTTTTATGATGTTACCGAGAAAATAGGTATAGTAATCGGTATGCTGCTTTATGGGGCTATAGACCAGGTTTTTGGCAGCATGAGGTATTCAATCATTTTCCTTACGCTCTTTTTTATTATTGGCATTATCCTTTTACTGAGAGTGCCAAAAAAATCTTAAAATCCTACAAATATTCTTTTATATTTGCGTCACAAATATACCATCATGACAAAATTTAAATCTTTATCTGCTTTTTTAGTGTTGTTTTCGGCACTATTACTAACATCCTGTACTACAGAGACTATTGACAGCGACCTTATTAACCAGGATGTTGAAGATAATGGAGGAACCCCCGGCGGAGGTAATAC
>JAEWKB010000011.1 GCA_023386255.1 Bacteroidota bacterium | reverse complement strand
GTATTCAGTGGGCAGTGTAATATCGGCAGCAATACAAAGGTGCGTATTGGGCTGAAGCGTTGCCAGCAAATCATCTATCAGCTTATTGTTGCGGTATGGTGTTTCAATAAATAACTGCGACTGGTTCTTGTCCTGCGAGAGCTTCTCAAAGTTCTTCAGCGCGCTTTTCTTTTCACTTTTATCTATTGGCAGGTAGCCGTTAAAGGCGAAGCTCTGGCCGTTCATACCGCTTGCCATAATTGCCAGCAGGATAGAGGAGGGGCCAACCAGCGGCACCACCTGTATGCCTTTTTGATGCGCTATTTTTACAATTGCCGCACCGGGATCAGCCACGCCGGGACAGCCGGCTTCGCTCATAAGCCCTACATTTTTACCATCAAGGCAAGGCTGTATAAAGGCATTATGTTCTGATTGCTCAGTATGTTTGTTGAGTACTGATATTTTAAGCTCTGGCTGTTTTTTAGTGGGGAGAATGGCTTTTATAAAACGGCGCGCCGTTTTTTCATTTTCAACAATATAGTAGTCAATAAACTCAATAGATTTCTCCACCGTCTGCGGAAGTACATCTTTAGGGTTGGCATCATCGCCAAGGGGTACGGGTAAAAGATACAGTTTCCCGGCAGGCATTACTGGTGTTCTTTGATAAGTTTTTCGGCAACAATAGTGCAGGCTTCGTCAAGCATATCATAAACCTTGTCAAAGCCATCCTGCTCACTCCAGTATGGGTCAGGTACATCCATATTCTGGCCCGGATACAGCGCATCCATCATTAGCCTCACCTTAGCTTTAGCCTTATCATCAGGTGCAAGAGCGGTTACATCTTTATAATTTGATGCATCCATCACAAAAATATGCTCAAACTCCTCAAAGTCTGATGGCTTTAACTGCCTCGCCACCTGGCAGCTTATGTCAAGGCCCCGGTTTTTAGCAGTAAGCACAGAGCGTTTATCAGGTCCCTGCCCTACATGCCAGTTACCTGTGCCTGCCGAGTCGACAAAGAATTTATCTTTTGGAAGTTTAGATTGCAGGATACCTTCTGCCAGCGGAGAGCGGCAAATGTTACCCAGGCAAACCATTAAGATTTTTACCATTTTTATAATGATAGTTTCTTGTGGATATCATCAACAAATTTGCGAAACTGCTTATCGGTAGTAACAAGGTTATCAACCGTTTTGCAGGCGTGGAGCACGGTAGCATGGTCACGGTCGCCAATTTGCGAGCCAATATTGGCAAGCGATGCTTTTGTGAACTTCTTAGCAAAGAACATAGCCAATTGCCTTGCCTGCACCACATGGCGCTTACGTGTTTTTGACTGAAGCGTATCAACATCAAGCTGAAAATAATCCGACACAACTTTTTGAATGTAGTCGATTGAGATTTCGCGCTTCACGTTCTTTACAAACTTTTCTACTACCTGCTTGGCAAGGTCAATAGTAACTTCGCGGTGATTAAAGGAAGATTGCGCAATAAGCGATATAATGGCACCTTCCAGTTCGCGAACGTTTGATTTTATGTTCTTGGCCACATATTCTACGATCTCTTCCGGCATTTCAACACCATCACGATATAATATGTTGTTGAGAATAGATATACGTGTTTCATAGTCAGGCTGGTGTAATTCTGCCGAAAGGCCCCACTTGAAGCGGGACAGCAGTCGCTGCTCAATGTCCTGCATATCTACAGGTGCTTTGTCTGATGTAAGGATTACCTGCTTGCCATTCTGGTGAAGGTGGTTAAAGATGTGGAAAAATACATCCTGTGTACCTGTTTTTCCCGAAAGGAATTGTACGTCATCTATAATAAGGACATCTATAAGCTGGTAGAAATGAATAAAGTCATTCCTTGTGTTGCGCTTTACAGAGTCTATATATTGTTGTGTGAAAATCTCAGCCGATATATAAAGGACTGTCTTTTCAGGATATTTATCTTTAATATCAACACCAATGGCATGGGCAAGGTGGGTTTTACCTAAACCAACACCACCGAATATAAGCAGTGGGTTAAAAGATGTACCACCCGGTTTATTGGCTACTGCCAAACCTGCCGAACGGGCCAGCCTGTTTGAATCTCCTTCAAGGAAGTTCTCAAAACTATAATTGGCGTTTAATTGCGACTCTATCTTAAGATTCCTGATACCGGGTATAACAAAAGGGTTTTTAAGCTCCGGGTTTTTGTTCTGCAAAGGTACGTCAACTTCCTGTGGCTTAACAGGCAGCCTATGGGCACTTGGCAGCTGCTCCGTAAAGGGCTGTTTGTTGCCATAAGTGTTTTCCATCTTAATTTTATAGAGTAACTTTGCGCCTGTCCCAAGTTCTTTGGTTAGTGCAACTTTAAGTAATTTCACATAATGCTCTTCAAGCCATTCGTAAAAGAATTTGCTTGGCACCTGGATGTATAGTGCGCTGTCAGTCAGCTCAACCGCTTTAATCGGCTCGAACCAGGTCCTGTAGGCCTGCTCCTGAATATTGTCTTTTATGAAAACAAGACAGTTCTCCCATACCGATTGCGCAGTTTTAGTCATAAATCCTGAAATTTTTTCGTTTATTAAAAGTTGTCTTACAAATGAAGAAGAAGGTCTCTTCTTCCGTTTTGGGAGAACAAATATGATAACAAAATTTATCAAAAAAAAATTCTCGCTATATTGATTTTGTAAAAAAAAATATGTAAGCGAATATATAAATTTTTAATAATTAATTAACAATTAAAATACATGAATTTTCACGAAATTAAAGTACGCGTGCGTTATGCAGAAACCGACCAGATGGGAGTGGTTTATCATGGAAATTACGCGGAATACTTTGAAATGGGGCGTGTGGAATGGCTTCGAAATCTGGGTCTTAGCTATGCGTTCATGGAGCAGAACGGTATTATGCTGCCAGTTGTTTCTTTAACAATAAATTATAAAAAACCCGCACGTTATGATGATTTACTTACTGTAAGAACAATCTTAAAAAAACAGGAGTCTGTCCGGATTGAATTTGACTATGAAATATACAGTGAAAGCGGTGAGTTATTAACAACAGGCTACTCTATGTTAGTGTTTGTAGATATGAAAACAGGCCGTCCTGTTTTGCCTCCTGATTATGTTCTTGAAAAGATAAATGTAATTAAATAATGATTATGAATTTAATCATTTTTGGTAACAGAAACTTCATATAAATTACTAAATGCTTCCTCTAATGCGGAAGCATTTTTTTTGCGTGTACTGATAACTATTTCACAATCCATTTCCATTTTCTGTGAAACAATATCCAGGTTTTTTTCTTTTATAATACGCATCACTTTATTCATGTGCTGGTATCCGAATTTTACCCTGTAATATACATTTATTGTCTTTTCAACAATCTCTGATGCTTCCAAAGCCATTTGTGCTGAAGTGCGATAAGCAGATATTAATCCGCCTACTCCCAGTTTTACTCCGCCAAAATATCGTACCACAACCACCAGCACATTAGTAACCCCAAAAGACTGTATCTGCCCGTAAATTGGCATACCGGCCGTGTTGTTAGGCTCTCCGTCATCATTAGCACGATATAAAATCTTGTCTGTACCTATTTGGTAGGCATAGCAGTGGTGCCCGGCCGAGCTATGTTGTTTGCGCACCTCTTCAAGCAGCACCTTTACATCATCTTCATTAATTACCGGAAACGCATAGCTAAAGAATTTACTGTTCTTCTCTTTAAAAAGTATCTCTTCTGATGGCCCTGCAAGAGTTTTATAGGTGTCGTTTTCCAAAGCTTACTAAATGAGCAGCAAAGTTAATTTTATTATATAATCAAAGCAAAATCAATTTTAGTCCGTTAACTTTGATGGTCTCGTAATTAACCTATGATTATACCTGAACACATCATAATTAGAAAAGCCTTACCTGAAGATGTGGTAAAACTATCTATCCTGTTCATGCAGGTGTACATTCATAATTATGCTACAGAAGGTGTGTCAGATGAATACGCCGGCTTCCTGGTAAAACAATTTTCTGTTGAAAGGATTGCGGTTGCCATTAAAAATAATCCCGAAAGTATTATTGTAGCAGATTATCAGAACAACTTAATAGGTGTAGCCGAAATCGGTTTCAACCGTATGTGCCCGTTTAAAGATGTAATGGCAGCGGAACTAGATAAGCTGTATGTGCTGGAGCGTTTTTGCGGCGTGGGTATAGGTTCAGCCCTTTTACGTGAAGTAGAAAGTGTAATTGCCTCCGCCAGCCATCATTTATGGCTTTATGTTTGGGAATATAATGAGAGGGCTATACGATTTTATACTAAAAATGGATTTACTGCCTTAGGTACGCAGGCTTATCCTATGGAGCAAAATATGTACTATAATATAGTAATGCATAAACCCCTGCCGGTTTATGCACCTTGTATTGCGTAACCTATAGGCTTAAATGTGCCATTATTACTTTGTTCTGCTGAGCATGCTGTAAGCCCCACAATTAAATCCATAGCCGCTTCTATAGTAATATAATCGCCGGCTTTGCTTATGGGCGGTAAAACCTCAACTTTACCCGTATGTCCTTCCACTTTTACATTCATAAAAATATTAAAGGTTATGGGTATGTCATCGGGTTCAATACCATATTGTTCCAGGTGCTCACATAAGTTGCCAAAGCATCCTTTGTGCGGATGCTCATGCCCATATATTATCCTGAAGGTATCGGCGCTGCAGGGTGTAAGCATAAAATCATGCCTGCCCACTGTATCTTCAACAATAGCAAACATAATGTTACTGCGGTTGGAGTATAAGTCATGGCCTGTGGTTAATCTTATAGTCTCTGCATAATCAATAGTCCTGCCGGAAGATAAGTATTCTTTCCTGTCGTGCAGGTTGTAGCACATAAGGTCACTTACCTGTTCGCCTTCAATGTCTACCACCTTTAGCCGTTGGCCTTTTTTTAGTATAAATGAGGTGCCGCTACGCGGATTTATTACGTTCAGTTCCTGCATGGTTTATGTGTAAAGGGCACTTCCAGCTGTTGTCAAGCTTTTGGCCGGTATATTGGTATACTTCTGATTTTTCTCCGAAATTGGTTAGCATCGGGTTTATAGAACCTGCCAGTTCGGTATCTTTTTTGCGAATGATGTTCTGCATCTTTTCGTACTGGCCTGCTTCACGCAGCTGTTCAAATTGCGCGTGTGGATTAAAAACTATGGCAGGATATTTAAAGCGCCTCGCCGGGCGGCTGGCGGCAGGGTGAAGGCCTATCACAAAAAAAGCTTCTTCCTTAAGGCTAAAACTGAAATGTTCACTTTCCGGGTCGGCATCAACACGGTGATCGTACTCATATTTTTGGGCATCTAGATCGGATATTGCCTGAAGCCTGCTCCAAAAGAACCTGCCATACATTTCTTCAGTATAAACATCGGGCTGTGCAAAGATGACGGCCACGCTGTGGAACATTTTGTCGGAGTTACGATACTCATCTACAAATCTGTATATAAAGTCAAGAATGGCTTTATCATCTTTAGGGCAGGCAATATGGCCAACTACTAATGTTTGTAATTGTCCTTTTGCCACAGCCGCCTTTCCTGCCACACAGGGGAATGACGCATCTTCCAGGTGTGCATGCCATTCCTTTATTATTTCCTCTTCATTAAACATAGCTCTTCTCTTTTTTTTACAGCTAATTTCGGATTATAATATTTTAGCTACAATGTATTTAGCTATGCCTTAAGGTATATTTAGCGTATCTTTAGGCTTTGTTTAGAGTGAGCGAATAAGGCAAATGTAAATTTTTATAATGTGAATTAGAAGGATGTATAAAGTTTTATTGGTAGTGATTGCGCTTATTAGCTGCGCTGGTCATATAGAGAAGGAAGAAAAAAATTGCGGAGTTGAGATGTCCGTTTCCGAAGTTGCCGAAGTAAATAAAACTGGTGCAAATTATAATTATAAAGATTCAGACCTTGACCTTCTGGCCGATATTACTACAGGTGTACATGAACTTTTTAATGATCAATACGAGATTGAGGTATTTTTTGCCATGCATTCAAAAGATAAAATAGCTTTGTATGTAATTGTACCTGATGATGAAAATATGATTGAGAAAATTCGTTGTTATATCTTAACAACAAATCTTAAAGATATTCCTAAAAACAGATTACTTCTGTTCTATTCTGATCAAAATGATACGTTTTTGTCTGCATTTAAAACCAAGACTGGCAGCTAAACATCATCCAGGCTTATTACCTTTTTGTCAAAAAGGTCAACCACATCTTCTTCGCCCACTTTTAGTGTCCAGGTTTGGAAACCCAGTTGT
>JAEWKB010000282.1 GCA_023386255.1 Bacteroidota bacterium | reverse complement strand
TTTTATAACATACTGAATGAAATCTTCAGCTAAGTCCATGTTCGCATCAAGGTCGTTAAATGCTACTTCCGGTTCCACCATCCAGAATTCAGCCAGGTGCCGAGATGTGTTGGAATTTTCAGCACGGAACGTAGGCCCAAAGGTATAAACCTGCCCAAGCGCCATAGCGTAGGTTTCAGCTTCCAGTTGGCCTGATACAGTAAGGTTGGTCTCTTTGCCGAAGAAGTCCTGTTTGTAATCAATCTTGCCTTCTTCGTTTAGCGGTGGGTTGCCTACAGGAAGCGACGTTACCTGGAACATTTCGCCCGCACCTTCAGCATCGCTGCCGGTAATAATTGGCGTGTTCACATATACAAATCCTTTCTCCTGGAAATACTGGTGAATGGCGAACGACAGTACCGAACGCACCCTCATAATTGCACCGAACACATTAGTACGTACACGCAGGTGGGCATTCTCCCTCAAAAATTCAAGCGAATGCTTTTTAGGCTGCATCGGGAATTTCTCCGGGTCGCTGTCACCAAGTATTTCAAAGCTGGTTACCTGTATCTCATATTTCTGGCCTGCACCCTTGCTTTCTGCCAGATTGCCTTTTATAGAAAGGGCCGCACCGGTAGTTATGCGCTTAAGGGTTTCTTCAGGCGTATTTTCAAAATCAACAACACACTGAATATTATTTATAGTCGATCCGTCATTGAGGGCTATAAACTGATTATTCCTAAAAGTCCTTACCCATCCTTTTACTACTACATCATCAACAGGCTTAGCGCTGTTAAGCAGGTCTTTAACTTTTGTGTGTTTCATTTTTGTGTTTAATTATTCGTGTTATAATGATTACAAAATGCAAATGCCTGCAAATGTAGTAAAAACCGTAAATATCAAATTAGCTTTTACCACGAATTGCACTAATTTCTCAAATTAAGGCAGAACCCGAACCTGATAGCTATCTTTGTACTTTAAAACTCTGTACCATGAACTGGATTATACTCATAATAGCAGGCCTGTTTGAGGTAGGTTTTGCTACCTGCCTTGGCAAGGCAAAGGAAACAACAGGCATAGTATCAACCTACTGGATGGGGGGATTCTTCATATGCCTTGCCATAAGTATGGTGCTGCTGTATAAAGCTACGCAAACATTGCCTATTGGCACTGCTTACGCGGTGTGGACGGGCGTTGGTGCTGTTGGTACGGTGCTGATGGGCATATTCGTTTTTAAGGAACCGGCTGATTTCTGGCGGGTGTTCTTTTTAACTACACTTATAGCTTCTATAGTGGGACTGAAATTTGTATCAAATTAAGTTTGATTAGTACTATTTATTCTTAATGATGTTCTGCCAACCTGCAACAAATTGTGAGGTTGAAGGGAATTATCAATGTTAATGTTTTTACAATTAGCTAAATTTTAAAATAGGCCAACCGTATATCGTTATAGCTTTAGATTACTAACAAAAACAGATAAAGCTATGAAAAAAATGTATCTTTTAGGAGCGCTGCTTATGGCCGGATTAACTTTTACCGCTTGTAGCGATGACGATGACAGCACAGTAGATAATGGGCTTAATGCTGACAATTTACTTGGAACGTATGATTTGGTTGCCGTAAACACACAAACACCAACTGATTTCGACATGAATGGTACAAGCAATACAAATCAGATGCTGGAAACGCCATGTTACAATACTTCAAGGATAACCTTTAGCGGTATTTATGATGATTTTACATTTAATAACCACAGGCTATCCGTTCAGGAGCAAACAGGTGCTTACCTATGCGATGATTTTACTGTTGTAGGTACTTGGGAACGTATTTCAGGCGGATATACCAATGGAACATTCAGGTTAACCTATGTTAATGGGTCCGGTACTACGCTTACAATGGATTTTATAAAAGAAGGAAACACACTTAGGTATATTGACCAATATGGGCCATACCCTGACAGGACTTCTTCAGGTACTGCTACAACCACAGTAGGTACTATGGAATATGTATTTACTAAAGTACAGGATAACTAGAGTATAAAATAAGTTAATATATTATCCCCTGTCAGATTCGTCGTCAGGGGATTTTTTATTTCTAATAGCTGCACTATTTGCAGCTTTCACTAACAGTTTAAAGAATCCCATATACTTGGTATTATCAATGTTTATGCGGGCTATACCTCTCGTGTCTAAAGGTGTAAAGCAAGGAGGCTTCGGCATTACAACAAATTAATATTTATCGAAATCTTCACCGCAATGTTCTTGGTAAACTCAGGAAGATGGTAAGGCCCGTACCTATAAAATCCTGTAATGCCTATTATCTTCCATATATTGTTTAGTTCAATGCCACTCTCATAATACCCTTTTTCAAGGGTGTTGAACTCAATTCCCTGATGATCCTGCTTGTCTTCCATATTTCCCCAGGCAAAACGTGTTACCAACACAGGCGACATATTAATTTTGCCAAACAGGTTGTACTTACGTAAGGCATGCTTAGCCTGAAATATTACATATTGGCTCGAAAAAAACTCATTGAAATACATTGTTTCAAAGCTGTTCTTGCCCGCAAAACGCAAACGCCCTACAATGGTTGATTTATCGCGGCTATTGGGCATAAGGCTATATAGGTGGGTTAGGGGAGTATCACCTACTGCCATGCCTGCCTGCATTAAAATTGAGGTTTTTTGCCCGTTCAGGTATTTCTTTTCATATTCTGTTCGGAAGTCAAGCTTGGCAAAAGTAAAATCACTGTCCAGCAGGTTTTCAAGCGACTGCGTGTACTGAAAGGCGAATTTTGGAAAACGTTTTTCAGTTTCAATACGTCCGGTAGGGGTCTGCATGTAATCGCTAAACGGATTCCACTGTATTGCTGCCGTTGCTGTTGTTATATTAAAGATGTGGTAAGGATGCCCGTCATGCATGAATATATAGTCAAAAATCGGGTCAATCCTTGTGCGGGCCATCTCCAGGCGCGCATCGGTCTTTGCAAGTTTCCGGCTTTCTATATAGCTTTCCCAGCTTTGGTAGTTGTAAAACGT
>JAEWKB010000187.1 GCA_023386255.1 Bacteroidota bacterium | reverse complement strand
GTATTGTGTATGGTATGGCGTTCGACTTTTTCAATGTATCGGGTTCATTATTTATTGAGACTACAACCAGTGCCAAGATACGCTCGAGCGCGCAGGGTATCTTCATGATGATGACAAATGGCTTCGGGGCCGTAATAGGAAGTTTTACAGCCGGCTGGATGATTGACAGGTTTTTCACAAAGTCGTTTACCAATACGGCCGATCTTGCCGCACACCTTGACACTACGGCCGATAATGAAGCTATGAGGCTTTTCATTGCCAAAAGTCAGGTGAATGTTGATGCACAGGGAATATTTGATAAAGCCGTGACCATGCGGGAGTGGCAGGATATATGGCTGGCCTTTGCTGCCTATGCCCTGATTATAGCTATTGCCTTCGCTATCCTATTTAAGCATAAGCACGACCCTAAAGCGGTAGAGCAGGTAGTGCATTAATAAAGACTGTAATAATAGATAATTGAAGCCTCACATATGTGGGGCTTTTTTTATTTAAAAACAGCGAAGCGCCCTGCCGCTATACTTATAATAAACACACATACATAATTAAATGTAGTTGGGTAGGAGTGGTAGGCTGAATTGCCATCGTTGCGGTAAAAAAGCCGATACAAGATATCATTCTCGTTATAATCGCATGCAGCACAAAAATATGTTTCAGCAATGTGATAATCTATTATCATGAGAACTATAATGCATACTACAAAAGTTGCTGCTGCAACAAGAATATCTTTTTTCTTCATCTTATTATCGCATCATCGAAAAGTGCCCCCGCATCTGGCGGCCGTCCTGGCGGGTTACTACAAACCAATAATCGGTAGCGGGCAGGCGGGCGCCGTTATAGGTACCGTCCCACCCCGTATCACTTGCGCCAAATGATGTTATAAGCTTGCCGTAACGGTCAAAAATGTAAATCTTCATGTCAGGCTCCATCTGCGAGAATTTAATGCGCCAGCGCTCGTTTTCGTCATCGCCGTTAGGGGTAAAAAAGCGTGGGTAGGTAAGCAGGAACACTTCACCCTCATCCCTTCCGCAATTGTAAATATCCCGCACATATACTGTATAAGGCCCGGGTGCAAGATGATCAAAAACAGAACTTTCCTGATAATTGATACCATCTAACGAGTATTCAAAATATTGTGGTGATGCTGAGGTTTCGGTTACAACCGCAATAGTATTGTTGCTTTCTGTCCAGTCGGATATATTTATCTTAGCGATGTGTGGCAGCGGCGAGGCTATAACTGTAATGGTTTTTGACGACTGGCAACCGTTGCCGTCGGTAACTGTAAGGGTGTACTGCCCCGGCTGGCTGGTGGTTATTGCCTGAGTATTTTGTATAGATGTCCCGTAGGCCCATTCATAGCCAATAAACCCTGTGGGTGCGGTTATAGTAATGTCATCATTTTCGCAAAAAGCGTAAGTATCGTTCATAGCTACCTGTGGCTTAGTGTTCAGCACCAGCCCAAATGTTGATATGGCATGGCAGGTAGTACCGCTCACTGTGATTTCTACTCGTGCGTAAACTGTTGCAGTGCCTGATGCGTAACTGTGGGGTAACGGGTTAAGGCCTGCTTCGGCATCCTGCTGTGTGGCGTGGTAGGTAAGGGAGTATATGGCAGGGTCTTGGGAGCCAAGAATAATGTTGTTGTGTTGCGATAGATTGAAAATCTCCGTACCGTCATCACCTTCGTCGCATAGAGGTATGTCAGGTGCGGCATAAGCGCTAACCAGCGGCGGAAGGTTATTTACATTAAAGCTTTGCGTGCGCAGGCGGCCGCAGGAGTCTTCTATCTGAAAGGTATATACAGCAGGCTCTAGCCCGGTAAATATACTGTTAGTGCCGTTTTCTACAACAAAAGGCTGTGTGTTTTTATGCGTTATTTTAAAGGTTATAGGCGGCACGCCGTTGGTTACTACCTCAATGGCGGGCGTGGTGCCGGGGCAGCTGAGGTTTTTAACCTGAACGATCTCCAGGAGGCCTGTATAATCAAATTCCTGAAGCACTTCAAAACAATTCTTCGTATTACCTGTGTTGTAGTTGCCGAAGGACTGAAACCGCTTAAGAATACGGAAATGCCCCAGCCATTCAATGCTGTACATAGTGGTGCCGGAGGTTATGGATACCGAATTGGTATCGGTAGGTGCAGTACCTTCAGGATATGGTATCAGTGTTTCGGGATGGCCCCACACACCCGGTGAAATTTCCTTTTGCAGCCATAATGATACAAATGCACCGGTGCTGGTATGGGTTACTGTAAGGTCGAATGATCCGCAGTGGGGTGTTATCAGCATGTCATTTCCGCTAACGCTGTAGGCAGACAGTACTGTGTTAGCAGTAAGGTTGGTGGCACAGGTATCATCAGCTTTAAACGAATAATTGCCAGGTGGGAGATTATCCATATATAATTCTCCTGTAGCGGTTAACTCTGCTGTAGCATTATAAGGCAGCGTGTGCGGAAATCCCTGGGGAGCTGCGGTAACAGTTATTGCTGTGAGCGGCGGGTTCATACTTGCCACCCTCACCGATGCTTTTCCCGGAGTACAGTCGCCACGTGCGTTTACTGAAAGAGACGACGACCCAAAAACAGGTATAACCACCTGTTCGTCTTCCCATATTCCACCGCATTCATCGGTAAGGGTAAAGTAGTAAGTTCCTGCCGGTAGGTCAGTCAGGATTAGCTTATCTTCATCGTTAATAAGTGATGTTGCGTCATACGGCAGTGAATTTGCAGTATAAGTAGCGGGTGCACCTGTAAGTGTAGCAGTATCAAGAGTGTATAGAGGTATCTCTACCTGTATACGGCCCAATTGGGTTACACAATCGTTATTGCTGCCTACAAGCTGTGGCTCAACTTCGGGTTCGGTTACTTCAATCTGCCCTTCGGCAGTGCGGCCACAGGCATCAGTTAGGGTAAAGCTGTATTCGCCAAATGGTACAGGTATTCCTTCGCCTCCATATTCAACCTTATTATTGGCAAAAGGCCCTGGATGAGAAGGGTTGAGAGCGGCAGCATCAAACCCAGTAGGGAAAGATGTAAAAGCAATAGTGTACGGAGGCATGTAATTATAAGGAGAAACTATGAGGAACTTTGTGCCACACCCTGCGTCATCAAATCCGCCGGTTACGCGCAGCTTTTGGCGTACGGGAACATGTTGCAGGATCACACCACACGGATGCGTTATCTGCAGGTCGTAGGCATAGTCCACATCATAATAAAAAGGTATGGTGAGGGCTATGTCCTGAGAATCAGGGCTGCCTGAAGGTATATTTTGAGTAAGTACTATGGGTGGACCGCCACTTGGAGGAAAAATCGTCATTTTTATCGCCAGCGGGTAAGGTATGCCTACGCCGTTAACCGATGTCAGGCTATGCTGCACGGTTATCTGGTTACATGCCGGAAGAGCCGGGAAAGGAATATTTTGCTCGCTCACAACAAGGTCCGGGCCGTTAGTGAATATTGTGTGTGTTACCACAGTAGCTTCTCCGCAGGCATCTATTGCCCTTACCTGGTACACCCCGGAAGGGAGGTTAACAAATGAACCACCCGGCTGGAGCGGACGCACTACAGGGCCGCTTAAAATTTCGTATTGTGTGCCAGTGCCCCCGGTTACAGTTATGGTCATGCTGCCATCATTACCGCAGGTAGAGTTGGTACTGGTAACATTTATGGTAATTGGTATTGTGGCATCTTCAATAATGGCACCGGCGCTTGCCACTATTGTGTTGCCATTTACGGTTTGGGTGGCAGTAACCAGGTATTCGCCGGCTTCCAGCCCCTGCACTGTGGCAGCAGAGGTTTGCTCAATGGCATTGGTAGCGTCAGGCAGCAGATATACACGATAGGTTATGGGTGCACCGGGATCGGCTCCCTGTACAGAAAAACTGAGCGTACCATTACCGCTGCAGGTTTCATCTGTCGCGGTAACAGTAAGGGTAAAGCCCTGGGCAAATATGGTATGGTAAAACAGCAGAAAAAGCAGGCACAGCGCATACCTGCACAACAATTGGTGCGCCGGTAATTGCTCACTGCGGGCTGTGGTAGCTGATTTCATAGCAAAAATTAAGCATTTAACTTAATTTTAGTTTTCTGTGTGGGCTAAATATAAGAATAATTGAAATAATTTTAAATTAAAATATGGGAATATAAATAAATTACTTAAATAACCGACTTTTATAACAAGCTGGAGTTTCACATTACTATTGGTACTGATTTTGCTAATAATGAGCCTTTTACTGTGACAGGCTAATTTCTAATCTTATGATAATAAAGATTTGGAAATCAAAAAAATAGTCCTACCTTTGCGCACCTTTTGGCAGGCATGGTTTCCTTAAGGTTTATCAAATATTTATATGTAAAACGCTTCTGCTGTTTTGCCGCTGCACGAAACCAGGTACAACGCAGGATACAAATTAATTTTTCAGCATGTCTGAGCAAACAAAAACAAAAGAAGAATTTTTACAGGAGTTCAACTGGCATAACTTTGAAGAAGGTATTGATCCGGTAGATGAGCAAAACCTGAGAGAATTCGAAAACTTAGTTGAAAAAACTTTCATTTCAACTGAAGGTGATGAAGTGGTAGAAGGTACTGTAGTAAGGATCACTGACAGGGACGCGATTGTTGACATCAACGCAAAATCGGAAGGCGTTATCTCTCTTAACGAATTCCGTTACAACCCTAACCTTAAAGTTGGGGACAAAGTAGAAGTACTTATTGATGTTCGTGAAGATAAATCAGGGCAGCTTGTACTTTCTCACAAAAAAGCACGTACAATTAAAGCTTGGGACAGGGTTATCAATGCTAACGAAACAGGTGAGATCGTTAATGGTTTTGTGAAGTGCAGGACTAAAGGCGGTATGATTGTTGACGTTTTCGGTATTGAAGCTTTCTTACCGGGTTCGCAGATAGACGTAAAACCTATCAGGGATTACGATCAGTATGTAAACAAAACTATGGAGTTTAAAGTTGTGAAAATCAACCACGAATTCAAGAACGTAGTTGTATCTCACAAAGCGCTTATCGAAGCTGATATCGAAGTTCAGAAGAAAGAGATCATCGGCCAGCTTGAAAAAGGACAGGTACTTGAAGGTGTTGTTAAAAACATTACTTCATACGGTGTATTCATTGACCTTGGAGGTGTTGACGGACTTATCCACATCACTGACCTTTCTTGGAGCCGTATCAACCACCCAAGCGAAGTGCTTGAGCTTGACCAGAAACTTAACGTGGTTATCCTTGACTTTGATGATGAGAAAACACGTATACAGCTTGGCCTTAAGCAGCTTCATGCCCACCCATGGGATGCGCTTGATGCAAACCTTCAGGTAGGTGACAAAGTTAAAGGTAAAGTAGTTGTTATTGCTGACTACGGTGCATTTATTGAGGTTGCTGAAGGTGTTGAAGGACTTATACACGTTTCTGAAATGTCATGGTCTACTCACCTGCGTTCTGCACAGGACTTCGTGAAAGTAGGCGATGAGGTTGAAGCTGTAATCCTTACGCTTGACCGTGAAGACCGCAAAATGTCTCTTGGCATTAAGCAGCTTACACAAGACCCTTGGACTGATATTACATCTAAATACCCTGTAGGTTCACGCCACACAGGTATCGTTCGTAACTTTACAAACTTCGGTATATTCGTTGAGCTTGAAGAAGGTATCGACGGTCTTATCTATATCTCTGACCTTTCATGGACTAAGAAGATTAAGCACCCAAGTGAGTTTGTAAACGTTGGTGACAAACTTGATGTTGTAGTTCTTGAGCTTGATGTTGAAGGACGTAAACTATCTCTTGGCCACAAACAAACCCAGGCTAACCCTTGGGATAAGTATGAAGACAGCTTTGCAGTAGGTACTGTACACAATGGTACAATTGCTGAGATTGTTGACAAAGGCGCTACTGTAGAGTTTGGTGACGATATTGTTGCTTTCATACCTACACGCCACCTTGAGAAAGAAGACGGAAAGAAACTTAAGAAAGGTGATGTGGCTGACTTCAAAGTGATTGAGTTCAACAAAGAATTCAAGCGCGTTGTAGCTTCTCACACTGCTACTTTCCGTGATGAGGAAGAGAAGAATGTAAGGCAACAACAGGAGTCTAACACTTCATCTTCAAATAATGCTGAGAAAACCACCCTTGGTGATATCGACGCACTTTCTCAACTAAAAGAAAGAATGGAAAAAGGAGAAAACAAGTAATCTTCCTATTTCTAAATAAAGAAAAGCCCTTCCGGAAACGGAGGGGCTTTTTGTTTAAATTTGAAGATATGAAAAGTAAAGTAATTTCTTTCTTAATCTTCGTTGCAATTTTTATTATTTTCTTCTGTTGGATGGATAAGCGGAAAAATGATGAAATCAATCTTATAAAGAAAAGCCATGGATTAGCAACCGGTGTTGTAATAAAGAAAACTTCTTATAAAGGCAAGCATATAACAGTAAAATATTTAGTAGGCGGACAAGAATTCATTGAGAGCGATGGATATGATGCAGGTGACAAAGTTGAAATAGGTGATTCAATTATTATTAATTATTATACAGAAGATCCTTCAGTTATGATAACCGAATTTAATGATGCTTTTAAAAATATAAAATAACCAGATTATTGAGGGGCTTTTTACTTATGTTCATAGAAATATGAAAATTATAAACTATTTCTAAAAATTATTCTAGTTACTACTATAGCTGTATTAATACTATATGGCATTTATAAAACAATTCAAAACAATAATGCTATACAAGATGTTGAGATGAATGGAGAGCTCGGTGGAGTGAAAGAGCAAAGACTGAATCAAACCTTTTGAGTACTACATAGGTAATAAGAAAATTAAGAGTACTGCAGGCGTAAGCCCGGCAGGATTTTCAACAGATAATACCGGTAAGTTTTACAGAATAAAATATACTCCTTCACACCAAGAAACCATATTTGTATATTATGACCAGGAAGTACGTGATACAATGAAATTTTGCAGGCAGGTTTTTCGACTGATGACATTAGATATTTGAGAAGGCTGCTAAAAAAATGAGGCCCTTACAAAAAAATTTAATGATTCTATAGTACATGTGTGAAAGCAGGAGTAAGTTTTATAAAATGATTTAAAATTAATGATCTTAAGAATCACTACCTTAGCCTGTCATCAATCAATATATTATGAAGTGGTTAAACAATATAATACTGTGCATGCTCCTGTGGATATGTGCACATGCCGGAGCGCAAACCTATCCTAAGTACCGGACCGCCAAAAAAGATACGGTAAGCGTAAAGAACCAAAAAGTGGCCGAAGTTAAAGCTGTTGCACAAAAACCGTTACCCGACTTTGATGCTCTGATGAAAAAGGCTTTTAATGAGTACCGGGTAAAACAATTTGACGAAGCCACCCAAACCTATGCCGAAGCTTTTGCTATAAGCCCGGACAGCATGAAATTCCGCGTGCTGCACCTGCGGGCGTACTGCTATTACGCTCAGCACAACTACACCAAAGCTATTGAAGACTGCACCACAGCCATTGAAAAGACCACAGTACCTGATGAGCGCTCGCTGAACGAGCTGTACTCATTACGGTCAGTAGCTTATAAAGCAAGGCAGGAGCCGGGCGATGAAGAACGCGCCTGCGCAGATTATAAAAAGGCGCGTCATACTGCCTACATACGCGCTAATACGCCTTTTGAATGTCCGTAGATGTATTAAAGTTTAATAATATGGCCATATTTTTTAAAAAAAACCTTCCGGCTGCCCGGAAGGTTTATTCCCCCAATGTAATAACAGAAGCTATTTCACTTTATATAACAGACGGTTAAAATTCAAAATTGTTGCACCAACTGTTATTAAAATTATGTTAACAAAATTTGTATCACGATCGCATCGGCTATAAGTACGGCAATAACAAATAAAAAAAGCTCCTGTTATCAGAAGCTTTATATACTATAGGATTTTATAACTGCTGTTACTCCTTTATGCGGATCTCGAACATTTTATCCCAGTTTTTACCGGTTACAAAAATAGTTTTGGTTTTAGGGTTATACGCAATACCGTTTAGTACGTCAAGCTCAGGGTGCTGCGTTACCTTGCTTTTTAATTCGGTAAGGTTTATTACCGCTTCTACAGCCCCGGTTTTAGGATCAATTACAGCTATAGCATCTTTTTGATAAATATTGCCGTAAATTTTACCGTTAATCCATTCTAACTCATTAACGCTCTTAATCTTGCTGCTGTTGGTATATACGTTTACAAAATCTACTTCCTTCAGGGTCTGCGGGTCTAAAATCCATATTTTTTCAGTTCCGTCGCTTTGGTACAGGTTCTTCCCATCGTTGGTAAGTCCCCAGCCTTCTATGTTTTTAAAGTAAGTAAATTCCCTTTCTTTCTGCAGGTTATCAGCATTATATATATAACCTGTGTTTTCGCGCCAGGTAAGCTGGTATATCTTATTGTTCAGTACAGTAATACCCTCACCAAATTTCTCCCTTCCAAGGTTTACCTGCTTGTAAACTTTACCGGTTTTATAATCAGTTTTGCGCAGGTTTGACTCACCATACTGCCCTGTGCCTTCTATAAGGGTATCCCTGTAAAACTCAAGGCCTTGTGTATAGGCCTGGATGTCGTGCGGATACGTGTTTACAATTTCATACTGCAGCAGTTTCGGCGTTATAGGGCTTACCACTTCAATACGGTCTTCAGCAGTAAGCTTGCTTCCTTCAGAGTATATCTCGGCTTTTATATTTTGATACCCCAGTTTATATCCTTCAAGCGGCAGGCTGAATTTGGCATTGCCCTTAACAGAACCTGCTTTTTTATCGTTAATATAATAAACTATAGAGTCTACAGGTTTTTTTTCAGCATTAACTATAGCCAGTTCTACTGTTTCAGAGGCGTTGTACTGCTCTTTGAGGTTAGTGGTATCTATGCTAAAGGCATTATCTGCATCTTTTTTATCGTCGCCGCAAGATATTACAGCCGCTCCCAACAAAATGAAAGCTAATAAGTTATGTTTTTTCATGGTTAGGTAAATATCAGGTACAATATACAAATGCCGCGGTTATTGGGCAATTGCTTTGCGAAAATACAAAAAGATTGTATATTTGCACCGGCAAGTCCTACACGACCAGCTCCTGCAGACTCCTCCAGGGTGGGAACACAGCAAAGGTATGTGGTTGTAGCGGTGCGATGTAGGCCGCTTGCCATTTTTTGTTTTATTTCTCCGCAATCTCCGTAAGGGGATTTTTTTGTTTTAGTACCTGCTGAACTGAAAACTGCGACTGCGACTGTAAAACTTTCCCACAAAAAAAGTAATTTCGCCACATGAACAAAGTAGTACTCATAACAGGCGGATCGTCGGGCATTGGGAAATCAATCGGCGAATATCTCCATTCTAAAGGCTTTACAGTATATGGCACGAGCCGCAATCCTGATAGAGTGGCAGGCTCGGTGTTTCCGCTAATAGCGCTTGATGTGCGTGATGCCGTAAGTATAAAGCAGGCCGTAGCCTCGGTAATTGCAGCAGCAGGCAGGCTGGACGTCCTGATAAACAACGCAGGTGTGGGCATCACCGGCCCATTGGAAGAAATACCGGCAGAGGAAATCAGGAATAATTTTGAGACTAACCTTTTCGGCCCCATTGAAGTCATGAAAGCCGTACTTCCGCAAATGCGCAGTCAAAAAAGCGGCCTTATCATCAATATAACATCTATAGCGGGTTATATGGGCTTACCGTACCGGAGTGTATATTCTGCCTCCAAAGGTGCCTTAGAACTCATTACAGAGGCACTCAGTATGGAAGTAAAGAACTTTGGCATCAACATCACTAACGTTGCCCCGGGCGATTTTGCTACTAACATTGCTGCAGGCCGGTACCACGCGCCGCTGGTAAAGGGCTCAGCCTATGAAGTACCTTATGGCAATACGCTCGAAATGATGAACACGCACGTGGACAGCGGCAGCAATCCGCAGCAAATGGCTGAGGCGGTTTATAAAATTATACAGTCTCCAAACCCCAAAGTGCACTACAAAGTGGGTGCTTTCCTTCAGAAGTTCTCTATTGTGCTGAAGCGGGTATTACCGGATAAAATGTATGAAAAGATGCTGATGAACCATTATAAATTGTAGTTTTGCACCGAAAATAAAACTACGATGAAAAAGATTTTAATTTCGGTTATTTTGCTGCTTAATTGCATTGCAGCCATGGCACAGTCTGCCGGAGGCAATACTACAGTAAATGAATCGAGGTGGCTCTTATCAGCCGATGTAAACTTTGCCTACAGGCTGGGCAAAACGCCTGACGGATTATCTGCGGCAGCTAAAGATTATAATGATGACCTCAAATCTGGCATCAGTTATAGCCTGGGATTATATTACAAGTTTCACAAGTATATGGGTGTAGGGCTTAAGTTCAACTCTTTCAGCTCAGAGGCTTCTATTTCCAATACATACGCTTTCTCTCCAAACGGCCAGGAAGGCTATACTACAATATCAGATGATATCAATATTTTCTTTGTAGGCCCTGCTTTTATCTTCGACAGGAAGTTTGGTATAGGCCATTTCACTGCAGAAACCGCTCTTGGATATATGGAGTATCGAAACAACATGTACATTTTGGGCAATTATAAGTATACGGGCGAAACCATGGGCGCTACGTTAGGGGCAAGTTATAAGTTCGAGGTGCTTAAAGGACTTTCGGTAGGCCCACAGATAACACTTGTTACCGGTTCTGTTACCGAATTTGATGTAAAGGGGCCGAATGGATACTCTGTTACCTTTGATAAAGATAACGATGAAGCGGAAAGCCTGTGGCATTTTGATGCAGGTATTTCGGCAACGTATAGATTTTAAACAACATAACATTAGTACATATGAAATTTTTTATTGACACTGCAAACCTTGCACAGATAAAAGAAGCCCAGGAACTTGGCGTTCTTGACGGCGTTACAACAAACCCTTCATTAATGGCGAAAGAAGGCATTACAGGAAAGAACAACATCCTGAAGCATTATGTTGACATTTGCAATATTGTAGATGGAGATGTGAGCGCTGAGGTGAATGCGGTAGACCTTGAAGGAATGATTAAAGAAGGAGAGGAGCTTGCCGACCTGCATGAGCAAATTGTGGTAAAACTGCCTATGACCAAAGATGGCGTTAAGGCTTGTAAATATTTTACTGATAAAGGCGTTAAAACCAATGTAACCCTGGTATTCTCGGCAGGGCAGGCATTGCTTGCGGCTAAAGCCGGTGCTACTTATGTATCACCTTTTATAGGACGCCTTGATGATGTTTCTACAGACGGGCTTAACCTGATTCAGGAGATACGTGAAATATATGACAACTATGGCTTTGAAACCGAAATACTCGCAGCATCAGTACGCCACACAATGCACATTGTAAATTGTGCCAAGATTGGCGCCGATGTTATGACAGGCCCACTATCTGCCATTACCGGTTTACTAAAGCACCCGCTTACAGACCTTGGCCTTGCACAATTTATTGCTGATTACGAGAAAGGGAACAAATAGTAGATATAGCAGAAAAACTTACAAGCCGCATACTGTTATGCGGCTTTTTGTTTTTTTGAATTTACAAAATATGCTAATTTTGTAATAAAACCAGTAAATATGAATACTGAAGGGGATATAATTATAATTGAGGACGATGCGGATGAAAGGGAATTCCTGGAGCAGGCATTCAACTATGTAATCAGGGAAAATAACTATAGCAACAGGCTGGTACTAATTGACGATAGTTCAAAAGTTGTTGATTACATACGAAATTCTGAAGAGAATCCGTTTCTTGTTCTTTCAGATATCAATATGCCAAAACTGGATGGTTTTGAACTGCGCAGCAGGATATTTGAAGACCCCGAATTAAAAGAACGTTGTATTCCTTATATTTTTATAACTACCGCAGGTGATAGCGAAGAATACATAAGGGAAGCTTATCAACTGTCGGTACAGGGATATTTCAGCAAGCCAAAAAAATTTCCTGAGTATAAGGTATTAGCCAATGATATCCTTAAGTATTGGAAAAGTGCTAAAACCCCAACTTATAATAAAGCCGGCTAAAAGTCTTCTTCAATCAGTTGCTTGTTTATCATGGCACCCACTTTATTGCCCGAAGCTACCGCATTGGCCACAGAGCGGAATAAGCTAAGACAGTCCCCCGCAGCATACACACCGGGAATACTTGTTTCAAGGCACTTGTTAATGTGGATGAAACCTTTGTCCGTCATTTCACAGCCCATTTTTTCAGGAATAAGACATTGTTGCATAAAAGGCAGCTGGGTAAATATAGCCTGTAAATCTTCGGGTTCGGTACCTTTAAAATGAAGCTTTTTTATATAGCCTTTTTCATGTTCTATATAATCGACTTCATTTTCAACAATAATTATGTTGTGCTTGTTAAGCAATTGCACCTGTTCAGGGTTTAACGTACTGGTGCCGTTGGTGTAAAGCGTAAGGCTCTTTGTCCAGTGGCTTATAGTTTTTGCCAGCTCAAAGCCCATGTCGCCATTACCCAAAATGCCTGCTTTTTGATTTTTAACTTCATAGCCATGGCAGTAGGGGCAATGCAGAATAGATATACCCCAGCAGTCGGCAAAGCCTTCTATGTTAGGTAT
>JAEWKB010000167.1 GCA_023386255.1 Bacteroidota bacterium | reverse complement strand
TTTAAAGAAAATATTATTGCCAAGTTTATGAACACGGTTGAAAGGATGCTACCGGGTGCCAGTGAAAAGGTGGTGCAGGCTGAACTGGGAACACCAAAAACAAACCAGTTTTACATTAAGTCAACTAACGGTAATGTGTATGGTACTGAGAAGACAATCAGGGCAGTAGGGCCTTTTGCATTCAAAAATAAATCTGAAATTAATAATCTATATCTTTGCGGCGCCAGTACATTATCACACGGTGTAACCGGTGCCACATATTCCGGAGTTGCTGCTGCTGCAAGAATACTGAAATGCACGCAGGATGAGCTTTTAAAGCAGGATGAAACCCAACAACTGCGCATTTATGATGCCGAAGACCCTGCATCATGGCCGGAGTGGGTACATAAAAAGCGAGAAGATAAAGTTAGGCATTTTAAAGAAATATAAAGTAAACCTATAGGTAAAGCGTTACATGAGGAACGTTCTTGTTATTTATTTTACACAGTCGGGGCAGCTGGCAGAGATAGCGCATAAAATTGCAAAACCTTTGGAAGAAAGCCCTGAGGTAACTGTTCGTTTCCATGAGATAAAAATGGAAAAACCTTTCCCGTTCCCTTGGAATAAAGAAGCTTTTTTTGATGCTTTCCCTGAATCATTCCTCCAGATACCAGCCGAAATACAGCCTGTGCCGCAAAGCCTGCTTGATACAAAGTGGGACCTGGTGCTGCTGCATTACCAGGTTTGGTTCCTGTCGCCTTCAATACCAATAAATTCCTTTCTTAAAAGCAGCTACGCAAAACAATTGCTTAACAAAACGCCTGTTGTTACAATCAGTGGCAGCAGGAACATGTGGTTTTCTGCGCAGGAAAAAGTCAAAGCGCTGCTGAAACACAACAACGCCCTTTTAAAGGGTAATATAGCACTTGTTGACCGCGCAGGTAACCTTATCAGCGTTATTACAATTGTAGAATGGATGTTCAGTGGCAGGAAGTATAAGCACATGGGTATATTTCCTTTGCCGGGTGTTTCTGAAAAAGATATTTGTGAATCAGAAAAGTTTGGGCACACCATACTTTCCTCACTTTTAACCAATGATCTGGACAATTTGCAGCCTAAGTTACTGGCGCAAGATGCAGTAAGGGTTAGCCCGTATCTTGTTGGGGTTGACAGGAAAGGAAACCATATCTTTAAAAAATGGTCGGCTTTTGTAATAAAAAGGCAAGGAGAAGCCCGCAGAAAGCTGCTAAAGTTATTTGTTGTTTATTTAGTGCTTGCTATTTGGGTTATTTCACCAATTGTATATATCTTGCACCTCCTTTCTTATCCCTTTAAAATTAGGAGTATAAAAAAGGAAATCGCATACTATAAAAGCGTGTAAACGCACAAAAACAAAGAGAGTCAGGAGTAAAAATATGTTTGACGTTTATATAACAAGAGCCGGGAAATATCTGCCAAATGAGGCGGTAACCAATGATGAAATGGAGGATATTCTTGGCAAAATTAACGATACTGCATCAAAAGCAAGGCGTATTGTGCTGCGTAATAATGGTATTATGACGCGCTATTATGCTATTGATAAGCAGGGTAATATTACGCATAATAATGCTGAGCTGACAAACCTTGCCATTGAGCAGCTGTATGATGAAAACTTCACAAAAAATGATGTACAATTACTTTCGTGCGGTACATCATCGCCTGATAACCTTTTTCCGTCGCATGCCTCTATGGTGCACGGATTGATGAAGAATAAATCGGTTGAGCTTAACTCCTCTTCAGGGGTATGCTGTGCCGGTATGAATGCGCTTAAGTATGGGTATCTTTCTGTAAAATCAGGCAACACGCAAAATGCAGTTTGCACAGGATCTGAAAGGTCGGCTACATGGTTTTTAGCAGATAAATACCAGCACGAGGTTATTAACCTTCAAAACCTTGAAGAGCAGCCGATAATAGCTTTCAAAAAAGATTTCCTTCGCTGGATGCTGTCAGACGGTGCAGGGGCTTTGCTTCTTGAAAACGAACCAAAGGGAGATATCTCTCTTAAAATTGAATGGATGGAAGGTTACTCCTTTGCGCATGAGCTGGAGGCCTGCATGTATGCCGGTGGTGATAAACTTGAGGATGGCACAATAAAGCCATGGCAGGACTATACACCTGAAGAATGGCTAAAAGAATCGGTTTTTGCCGTGAAGCAGGATGTAAAGCTGCTTGATAAGTATATTATGGATAAAGGGTCTGATGTGGCCCGGGAGGCGCTGCAAAAGCATGGTGTTGACCCAAAAGACATAGACCACCTGCTGCCCCACGTATCATCAAACTTTTTTGCAAAAAAGCTGTATGATGCGCTATTGGAAAAAGGCATTGACATTCCCGAGAGCAAATGGTTCATGAACCTTTCACGCGTGGGTAATGTAGGTGCGGCATCTATATACCTTATGCTGGAAGAAATAATGACATCAGGCAAGCTGAAGAAGGGTGAGAAGGTATTTTTAATTGTTCCTGAAAGCGGAAGGTTTACCTATGCTTTTGCTTATCTAACCGTATGCTAATATGGAGCCACTTGCAGCCAAAGAACTTGTTGAGAAGCTAATACCGCAAAAGGCGCCTTTTGTTATGGTTGACAAGCTGTTGAAGTTTGAAGAAAATGCCCTTACAGCCGGGCTGACAATTCCTGCTGGTAACATATTTGTGCAGGACGGTGTTTTTTTAGAATCAGGTATTGTTGAGCACATGGCACAGTCGGTAGCATTATACACAGGCTACCAATACTACCTTAAAAATGAGCCTGCGCCAACCGGTTACATAGGCTCTATAAAAGATGTTGAGATACTGGAGCTTCCGCAGGCGGGTGATGATATTGTTACCCAGGTAGGCGTACTCCAGGAATTTATGGGAATAACTTTAGTTAATATTGTAACTAAGAAGAATGATATAGCAATAGCCACAAGCCAGATGAAGACTGTGCTGGCTAAATAGCAGATGGAGAAAGTCATTGAAATACAACATTATCTTCCGCACCGGGCGCCTATGCTCATGGTTGATTATATAGTTGCTATGGATGAGCAAAAGGTAGAGACTTTCTTTGCTATAAAAAAAGATAATATTTTTGTTGATAACGGTGTTTTAACGGAACCCGGACTAATAGAAAATGCCGCACAAACCTGCTCGGCCATAGTTGCAAAATCCTATTTTGTAGATGAAAATGACGATGAGGCAAATGATGTAGATGTTATAGGTTTTATAAGCTCAATAAAAAAAATTGAGATATACGCGCTTCCTAAAGCAGGCAGCGAAATTATAACCATTGCTTCCCTTATTTCAAGTTTTGATACCGGCGCCTACCGTACCTGTATGATGGGTTGCAAAACGTATAGTGAGGAGCAATTGCTTTTAGAGGGGGAAATAAATTTATTTATTCAGGAGGTGCAGGATGAAAAAAAGTGACGTACCGCAGGATACCAGTAGCATAAGCGCAATGAACCAAAAGGAACTGTGCTATGCGGTTGATGAAAATGGTGAGTATACTACGGCGCTCAGCTCAGGCTGGGAACCCAAAACCATTGCGCTTGACAAGGCGATGGAAGACATAAAAGAGCGTGCCGAACAAGCCCGGCAGCGTTTTCTTGCAGGGCAGGCAAGCCCTCTGGAGTATTTTATGGAAATCAACAAAATGGATGTTGGTATCCTGGCCAGCTATGTAGGCTTCTGGAAATGGAGAGTGAAAAGGCATTTTAAACCTAATGTATTTGCGGGATTAAGCGATAAAATTTTGGCAAAATATGCCGATGCTTTTTCTGTTTCCGTAGATGAATTAAAAAACTTTAAAGGCTGATAATGCAGACAGATTTTAAACATTACCAGTCCGCACACTGCGAGAATGGCGTAGCATCCAATTTATTAAAGCACAACGGGCTCAATATCAGCGAGCCTATGGTCTTCGGTATAGGATCAGGCCTTTTCTTTGTTTACCTTCCTTTTGTAAAAGTAAACCATGCCCCGGCGTTCAGCTATAGGCCGTTGCCGGGCTGGATATTCAACAGGCTGTCAAAAAGGCTGGGCATCAAGATAAAAAGGCAAAAATATTCAGGTCCCGCTGCCGCTGAAAGAGCGCTGGACGAGAACCTGAAGAACAACATACCCTCAGGCCTTCAGGTAGGTGTTTACAACCTTACTTATTTTCCTGATGAATACCGTTTTCACTTCAATGCACATAATATTGTAGTATTCGGCAAAGAGGGCGACCAGTACATGGTGAGCGACCCTGTAATGCAAACCACTACAACCCTTACCACTAAAGAACTGGAAAAAGTACGTTTTGCCAAAGGTGCCTTCGCGCCAAAAGGCCAGATGTATTACCCTATACACATTCCGCAGGAAGTAGACCTTAAAAAAGCCATTACCAAAGCGATAAAAAGCACCTGCCGCGATATGTTGGCGCCTTTCCCGTTAGTGGGTGTGGGAGGCATACGCTATGTGGCAAAACAAATACGCAGGTGGCCCGTAAAGTTGGGTGTGCGCAAGGCCAACCACTACCTGGCGCAGATGGTGCGCATGCAGGAAGAGATTGGTACCGGCGGCGGCGGTTTCCGTTTCATATATGCCGCCTTTTTGCAGGAAGCTTCGGGTGTGCTGGAAAATCCGGAACTGAAGAAATTTTCGGCAGAAATGACCGAGATTGGCGATGCCTGGCGCGATTTTGCCGTGGAAGCTGCCCGTGTTTATAAGAAGAGAAGCAACAAGAACGACGTTTACAACCTGCTGGCCGACCAGCTTAAGGCTATAGCCGACAGGGAAGAGCAGTTCTTTAAAAAATTACGTAAAGCTGTATAATGACTACTCCTGTTATAGAAATACATTCACTGTCCAAGCGCTACAAAGAAGCTGATTTCTTCTCTGTAGATGCTTTGTCACTGGCTGTAAATAAGGGAGAGATATTTGGGTTGCTGGGGCCTAATGGTGCCGGTAAAACGACTTTAATTTCTATGCTTTGCGGACTGGTTAAGCCTACTTCAGGCACTTTCACCATTGAAGGCCACACCTATCATGACCATCCCCGCACGATTAAAAAAATAATTGGTGTAGTGCCGCAGGAATATGCGCTGTACCCAACACTTACCGCAAGAGAAAACTTGCTGTATTTCGGGAGTATGTATGGCATTAAGGGCAAAATTTTAAAAGCTAAAGTTGCTGATGCGCTTGATTATCTGGGGCTTGCAGAATTTGCCGATAAGCGTACCGAAACTTTCTCCGGGGGTATGAAGCGAAGGGTAAATCTTATTGCCGGAATGCTGCATAATCCATCAGTATTGTTTCTTGATGAGCCAACCGTAGGGGTTGACGTGCATTCTAAAAATGTTATTATTGACTACCTGAAGCAGATAAACGCTGCGGGTACAACCATTATATATACTTCGCACCACCTGGTGGAGGCGCAGGATTTTTGTACACGTATTGCTATTATAGACCATGGTAAAATTCTTGCCGATGGCACACCTGCCGGATTAATAACCGATACAACCGGTGCGGAATCCCTTGAAGATGTTTCTCTTTCATTAACCGGACATGAACTTCGTGACCATGCATAAGCTGCTAATGTCCATATATAAGGAAATGCTGCTCCTCATCCGTGATGTGGGAGGGCTTATTGTATTGTTCCTCATGCCGCTGGTGCTTATTATAACTATCACGCTGATACAGGACAGTACCTTCCGCACAGCTACTGAGACTACCATCCCTATTCTTGTAGTAGATAATGATAAGGGAGAGGTGTCAAAACTTATTGATAATAACCTTACTGAAAGCAAATCATTCTCTGTAGTTACACAGCATAAAGGCAAGCCTATAGATGAGGCCTTTGCCAAAGAAAAGGTTTTTGACGGGCAGTACCAGCTCGCTATCATCATTCCTGAAGGTTTAAGTTCTGGCTTAAAAGAAACCGTTGACAACAACGTAAACAAAATACTGGAAGGTTTCGGCGCGGCCGACAGTACAGCTGCCGCCACTTTTACTGAAGAAAAGATAGAGCCTAAGGAAGTCCGCCTTTATTTTGACCCTGCCTCGCAGTCAGCATTTAAAAGCGCGGTAAAGAGCACGGTAGATAAAATGATATCTCAAATTGAGACTAAATCCATATACGATGCATTCCAAAAGCAGTTAGGCGAAGAGAGTACAGAGGCATTCCAGCAGCAGAACTATATCAGCTTTAAAGAGATTGTACCAATGTTTGAGAATAAGGCCATGGTGCCTAACTCAACACAGCATAACGTCCCGGCATGGTCACTTTTTGCGATATTTTTTATTGTAGTGCCGCTGTCAATCAACATAGTAAAAGAAAAAAATCAGGGTACTAAAGTAAGGCTCAGGACCAACCCCGTGTCTTATGCTACGGTAATTGCAGGTAAAACGATAACGTTTCTGGTAATTTGCATGATACAGTTCCTGCTTATGGTAGCTGTAGGTGTATACCTGTTCCCGAATATTGGCCTTCCTGCACTTGTAATGAATGGCAACTTTGCATTAATGTGTGTTGTGGCTTTATTTGCAGGATTCGCAGCTATAGGATTTGGCATTTTATTAGGCACATTGGCCCGCACGCAGGAGCAGGCAGCGCCGTTTGGGTCTACATCGGTAGTTATACTTGCCGCTATTGGCGGGGTGTGGGTACCGGTTTTTGCCATGCCAAAAGTTATGCAGTACATAGCAAAGGCCTCTCCTATGAACTGGGGACTGGATGCGTTTTATGACGTGTTGTTACGAAATTATAACCTGGTGGAAATACTGCCAAAGCTGGGGATGATGTTTGTGTTTTATCTTGCTACCGTCCTTATATCAATTGTTTACGATGAAAAGAAAAGAGCAGTATAGCGAAGCGGAAGGTTTAACTATAACTCAGGAGATAAGGGTGCGTTTTAATGAAACTGATCCTTTGGGTATTGTGTGGCATGGCTATTACATCACTTATTTTGAAGATGGTCGTGAGGCTTTCGGGCGTGAGCATGGCATTTCGTATCTTGATGTACACAGCCATGGGTTTACCACGCCGATTGTAAAGTCATGCTGCGAGCATAAGCTGCCGCTGCGCTATGGTGATGTGGCAAGGATAGAAACTACTATAGTAGATACACCTGCCGCTAAGATGATTTTCCGGTATAAGATATTTGACGCTAATAATAATCTTGCTTGTACAGGCGAAACTATACAGGTGTTTGTGAACAGCGAAGGGATAATGATGCTGAACCTGCCGCCTTTTTTTGAAGAATGGAAACGTAAAGTGGGACTGCTGAAATATTGAAAGTGAAAGACGTTTATATATCATACACTAACTGCGTTACTCCGCTGGGAATGGATGTACATGCCAATGCCAATGCTGTTGCCAAAGGTGTTACAGGAATAGCACATTATGCTGACAGCCCGCTTATGAATATCCCTTTTTATGCAGGAATAGTTAGTGATGATGCGCTTGATACCGCTTTTAATGCCATTGGCAATCCTGAACAATACACCAGGCTGGAAAAGATGATGTTGCTGGCACTGCATCCTGTGGTAAGTAACTCAGGTGTTAAAATTGATGATAGGTCTGTACTCATACTTTCTACAACTAAAGGTAATATTACCTCTTTAAAAGATAAAACTACTCAAGAGCAGGCATGGCTGGATAAACTGGCCAAAACGATTGCTGACTTCTTTGGCTTCACCATACAGCCTGTTATCGTATCGAATGCCTGTGTGTCGGGTATATTGGCAGTATCAGTAGCTAAAAGGTTGTTGCAAAGCGGCCTGTACAATAATGCTTTTGTAGTAGCGGGTGATGAGGTGTCTGAATTCGTGCTGTCAGGCTTTAATTCGTTCCAGGCAATGAGCGACAGCCCGTGCAAGCCCTACTCAGCTAACCGTACCGGGGTAACGCTGGGCGAAGCTGCTGCTGCCGCACTTGTTACCATTCATCCTGAACATGCCAAGGCAAAAATAGTAGGCGATGGCTCTATAAACGATGCCAACCACATATCAGGCCCCTCACGTACAGGTGAAGGATTGGTGCGCAGCATAGAAAGCGCGTTAAAAGAATCAGGCGTTACAGCCGATAGAATAGATTATATTTCGGCACACGGCACGGCTACGCCATACAATGATGAGATGGAAGCCATTGCTTTAAATCGTTTGGGATTACAGGAGATGCCGGTGAACAGCTTTAAGGGTTATTACGGGCATACATTGGGAGCATCTGGCCTGCTGGAGACGGTAATGGGCCTGGAATCTATGGCATCAGGTACATTATATACTTCGTTAGGGTATGATGAACCGGGTGTATCGCAACCTATAAATGTGATAAGTGAAAATATTATTAAACCTGTACATTACTTTCTTAAAACAGCTTCCGGATTCGGTGGCTGCAATACAGCGGTATTGTTTGAAAATATGAGTAATGGCAACAGGTAAATATATTTCAGGCTGGTGCCTTATAGAGAATAACCGTTTGGTGGTTAATGGCGAAACGGTGATGGAATTGCCGGGAATCGAATTTACCGACTTTGCAAAGCAGGCTTACCAGCAGGCAGAGACAGGTTACCCAAAGTTTTTCAAGATGGATAACCTGAGCAAGCTGGCTTTTTTGGCGGCTGACAGGCTCCTGAAGGATGAGGTTAAAGATGGGCAGGAGAACAATATAGCTCTCGTATTTGCCAATAAATCATCCAGCCTTGATACGGATGTAAAACACCAGGATTCGATAGCCGACCGTGAAAATTACTTCCCCAGCCCCGCTGTTTTTGTGTACACGCTGCCAAATATATGCCTGGGTGAGATAAGTATCCGCTATAAACTTTATACTGAGAATTCTTTCTTTATATTTGCTGACTTTAATCCGGAATTTTTTGCTAATTATGCAGCTACATTACTGGATACCAATAAAGCAGAAAAAGTATTATGCGGCTGGGTGGAGTATTATAAAGACAAATATAAAGCGTTCATGTACCTCGTTTCAGATAAAGGAAGTATAGAACATACAATAGAGAACATACAAACAATATATAATAAATAATATGGAAGCTTTAAAGACAGAACTGAAAGAAAAGATCATAAAAACCCTGAACCTTGAAGACATAAACCCTGAAGATGTAAATGATAATGATGCGCTTTTTGGCGATGGGCTTGGCCTTGATTCTATCGATGCGCTGGAGCTTATCGTGATGCTGGATAAGGATTATGGCATTAAGCTTTCAGATCCTAAAGAAGGCAAGGCTATATTTCAGTCTATTGATACTATGGCTTCTTATATTACAGAGCACCGTACAAAATAACTATGAGCAGAGGCGTAGCCATTACCGGTATGGGGATTATTTCTTCAATAGGCAATACTGTTGAAGAAAACTTCTATGCATTAACGCATAACAAGCCGGGTATTTCGGATATTGATAATATTGCCACAGTACACCGTAATGTGATTAAGGTTGGTGAGATCAAGAAGACAAACCAACAGCTGGAGCAGGAATTGGGCCTCCCGGCAGATAACAATTACAGCCGTACAGCCATGCTTGGCGCAATTGCCGCAAAACAGGCGGTTGCTAATGCAGGTATTACCGATATCAATGAATACAATACCGGGCTTATATCAGCTACCAGTGTGGGCGGTATGGATATGACCGAAAAGTTCTTTTACGATTATTTTGAAAGCGAAGAAAACCGCCGGTACATCAATTCACACGATGCGGGCGACTCTACCCATAAAATTGCAGAGCAACTGGGCCTTAAAGGCATGGTTACAACCATAAGTACGGCATGTTCATCAGCGGCCAATTCGATGATGCTTGGAGCAAGGCTGATTAAAGCCGGCAAGCTGGACCGTGTTATAGTGGGCGGCACCGACGCGCTTGCCAAATTTACCATCAATGGCTTTAAGACCCTGATGATCCTTTCAGACACGTACAATACTCCTTTTGATAACAACAGGAAGGGCCTTAACCTCGGAGAGGCAGCAGCGTTTTTGGTGCTGGAGTCAGACGAGATGGTGAAGAAACATAATAAAAAAGTATTTGCATACCTTTCAGGCTACGGTAATGCCAATGATGCCTATCACCAGACGGCTTCTTCCGAAAATGGGGAAGGCGCGTTCCTGGCTATGGAAAAAGCATTTAAAATAGCAGGATTAAAGCTTGAGGACATTGATTACATAAATGCTCACGGTACAGCTACACCAAATAATGACCTTTCGGAAGGCAGGGCGCTGATAAGGGTTTTTGGCGAAGAAAACATGCCTGATTTTAGTTCTACAAAAGCATTTACAGGGCATACCCTGGCAGCTGCTGCGGCTATTGAAGCGGTATATAGTGTACTGGCACTGCAACATAATGTTGTATTCCCCAACCTGAACTTTAAAACTCCTATGGCGGAATTCAACATGATTCCGGTTACAGAGCTGAAACATAAAGAAATAAACCACGTGCTGTCAAACTCCTTCGGGTTTGGCGGAAATTGTTCAACCCTGCTGTTCTCTAAAAGCTGATGAAGAAGTGTTATATCAACGGAACGGGATGCGTATCTGCCCAAAAAACATTTGATACTGCTTTTTTGGAAGATAGTACTGTGAACGCAACAGATAATGTGCTGCCGGTAAATGAGCCGGATTACAAAGAATTTATTCCGCCTGCTATGGGGCGCCGTATGGCTAAAGTGGTGAAGAATGGTGTAGCGGCATCATCCCGTGCGTTGCAGGAAGCGGGTATCACTGAGCCCGACGCCATTATTACCGGAACCGGAATGGGTTGCAGCACGGACTCGGAGAAGTTCCTGAAGGCGATACTTGATAATAAAGAAGAGTTCCTTACACCAACATCTTTCATTCAATCTACCCATAATACCGTAGGAGCACAGATAGCATTAGGGCTTCAGTGCAAGGCCTATAACTTTACGTATGTAAACGGGGCTGTGTCGTTTGAATCATCACTTATAGATGCCAAGCTGCAAATCGAAGAGGAAGAAGCATCTACAATATTAGTGGGAGGTATAGAAGAGTCAGCTGAAAATACCGTGCATTTCATGCAGATATCAGGGGCAATTAAACATAAGGATAACTTACAAAATGTTTTGGCATCAACTACAAAAGGTGCGGTACATTCAGAGGGTGCAGTATTTTTTGTACTTGCCGACCATAAACAGGAAAGTACTTATGCCGAGTTGAAAGATGTCTCAATATACAACGCACTGGCACAGGATGAGGTAGAAGGCAAAGTACAGCAGTTCCTAAAAGCGAATGGCCTTACTGCCAAAGATATTGATGCGGTAGTACTTGGCTACAATGGCGATGTGGAGTTTGACGGTTATTACAACACTTTGTCTGAAGGGTTATTTGCCAATACACAGCAGGTATATTATAAGCACCTTTGTGGGGAATTTAACACCGCATCGGCATTTGGCATGTGGGTAGCCGCAAAGGCCATTAAAGCCCAAAATTTTCCTGATATTGTAAGAATCAATAATGTTGAGAAAGCATCCTATAAAAATGTACTCCTGTATAACCAGTACCGCGGGCAGGACCATAGCTTAACTTTAATCTCTGCATGCTTATAACACATAAGATAAATACAGTCCTTGTTTTTATTCTTATGGCCTTTTTTGGCGCCGCAGTTTACTATTATAACCTGTCGTGTTGGTGGCTGCTTGTGCCACCTGTGCTGTGGTTTATTATTGCAGCTATAGGCTCCGGACTGGTATGGACAGGCTACCATATTAAAACCTATTGTAAAAATCCTGCAGAAAACAATAAAATTGTTGCCATAACCTTTGACGATGGCCCTACGCCTGAAACACTAAAGGTACTCGATTTGCTAAGGCAGTACAATGCTAAGGGTACTTTTTTTTGCATTGGCAAACAGATAGAAAAATATCCTGAAATTTTTAAGCAGGTACTTGCGGAAGGGCATACTGTAGGCAACCACACTTATACACATTTGCCCACAAATGGCTTTGCACAAAAAGCACAGTGGCTGCAGGAGCTGAAGCTGACAGATGAGTTGATACTTATCAATTCAGGTAGGAAAGCTAAGTTCTTCCGGCCGCCATATGGTGTTACAACTCCTTACATGGCGCAGGCATTAAAAGCTACAGGCCATAAGGTGATTGGGTGGAATATCCGCTCTCTTGATGCGGTAATTAAAGATGAAACTACGATTTTCAACCGCATAAAAACCCGCCTTAAACCGGGCAGTATTATATTGCTGCACGATACTTCGCAAAAAAGCGTAAATGTTTTGGAACAATTATTGGTACTTTTGCAGCAAAACAACTATGAGGCGGTTACTGTAGACCGGCTTTTAAATATACCTGCTTATGAAGAATAGAATGTTGTGGATACTCTTTATCCTGATGAACGTTACGGCGGCAACTGCCCAGGAGAAAATGACAGCAGCCGAAGTTACAGCCTTTAAAAACTCAGTAAACGCCACTGCTAAAAGTACCAAAACACTTACTACTGATTTTACGCAGTACAAGCATATGGATTTTCTTTCCAAAGACATTGAAACATCGGGTAAAATGAGTTTTAAGGCGCCAAATATGCTGCTGTGGCAATATACAAAGCCGTACCAGTACAGCATTGTATTCAAGAACAACAAGATATCTATAAAC
>JAEWKB010000144.1 GCA_023386255.1 Bacteroidota bacterium | reverse complement strand
CCATATGGAACTGCCCACATCTAAAATAGATAGCATAAAGGAATATTTTAAAGCCAAGCCGGTTTTAAAGGCTTATCTTTTTGGCTCTCATGTAAGGGGGGAGGCTGATGCTGATAGTGATATAGATTTGGTAGTAGAACTTGATTATACCACTAAAATTGGGCTTCAGTTTATCCAGATGAAGCTTGACCTTGAGGAATTGCTCCATGCAAAGGTTGACCTTGTTTCTTCTTCAGCAATTTCAAAACATCTTCAGGCTATTGTAGATAAAGAAAAGCAGCTTATATATGCGAGGTAATTTAGGCGATCTTGCGAGGGTACAGCATATATATGAAGCTATTCAGGAAATAGAGAGTTATACTTCATTAGTAGATTTTGAATCATTTTATAATAATTCCATGATGGTTTACGCCTGTATCAAACAATTAGAAATTATTGGTGAGGCAAGCAATCATTTGACAGATGACTTGAAAGCAAAACATACTTCTGTAGAGTGGCGTCAGATTGTTGGCATGAGAAATATCTTTGTCCATGAATATTTTGGCGTGGATAACCATCTTGTATGGGATGTAATACAAAATGACCTTCCGCATTTTAAGCATACTATAGAACTTATCTTAGAAGAACTTAACTAATAGAACAAACCAATATTAAATGAGCCAGGAAATTAGAAACCTTGAGCCAAAAGCGCTCTGGAATAAATTTGCCGACCTGAATGCGGTGCCAAGACCTTCTAAAAAAGAAGAAAGGATAATTGCCTTTATGAAAAACTTTGGGGAACAGCTGGGCCTTGAAACCCTTGTTGATGAAGTGGGCAATGTAATTATTAAAAAGCCTGCCACACCCGGCATGGAAAACCGCAAAACGATTGTAATGCAAAGTCACCTGGATATGGTGCACCAAAAGAATGCGGGTACTGACTTTGACTTTGATACACAGGGAATCGAGATGTTTGTTGACGGCGATTGGGTACGTGCAAAGGGCACAACCCTGGGTGCTGATAACGGACTTGGTGTGGCAACTATAATGGCTATTTTAGAAAGTAAAGACATTCCGCATCCCGCTATTGAGGCGCTTTTTACCATTGATGAAGAAACCGGCATGACCGGGGCAATGGGCCTTAAAGGCGGATTGCTGCAGGGAGAGATATTGCTGAACCTGGATACCGAAGAAGACGATGAAATTGATATAGGCTGTGCCGGCGGGCTTGATGTTACTGCCGTGCGTGAATATAACGAGGAAGAAGTACCTGAAAATTCTGTTGGCTACACGATTAAAGTTAGCGGCCTAAACGGCGGGCATTCGGGTATGGATATACACAAAGGGCTTGGTAACGCTAATAAAATTATGAACCGCCTGCTGTTTGACAGTTTTGAGAATTTCGGGTTGCAGATAGCTGAGATTGACGGTGGCTCACTACGTAATGCCATACCGCGTGAAAGTGTGGCTAAGGTTATTATCTCTGAAATTTTTGATGAAGCTTTTGTGTTCGATATGCAGGAGGTTATTAACGACATAAAAGCCGAATATAAAACTACTGAACCAAACCTAAACATAACTATTGAAAAAGGAGAACTTCCGGCAAAGGTTATGGACCTTGGCGTACAGGAAGGCCTTATTCGCGCCATCTATACCGCCCACAACGGCGTGTACCGCATGAGCGCCGATATGGAAGACCTGGTGGAAACATCAAACAATATTGCCCGTGTGATTGTTAAAGATGGTAAACTGCAAGTAGGCTGCCTTACGCGCTCATCAGTTGAAAGCTCTAAGTTTGACCTCGCTAATGCCCTTCGTTCAGCTTTCGAATTAATAGGCTGCGAAGTAACGCTTTCAGGCTCTTACCCGGGTTGGACGCCGAATGTTAATTCGCCTATACTCGAAGTTCTAAAAGACATTTACGAGAAGCAGAACGGCAGCAAGCCACATGTAGTAGCCTGCCACGCAGGGCTTGAATGCGGCATATTAGGGACAAACTACCCTGATATGGATATGATATCGTTCGGCCCAACAATTAAAGGAGCCCACAGCCCCGATGAAAGAGCCAGCATATCATCAGCACAAAAATACTGGAAGTTTGTACTGGAGATATTGCAGAACATTCCTGAGAGGAAGTAAAGACAAAGAGGCTGTCTCAATTGTCATTCTGAGCGAAATGAAATGGAGTGAAGAATCTTGATCTGGTTTCAAATGAGATTCTTCCTTCGTCAGAATGACACAAAGCTGATAAACCGCTTTGAGACAGCCTTCTTCTTATCCAGTTAATGGGCTACTGCCTCTTCATTGCAAACTGCTCTGATGCTGGCTTGCCTTTCTGCATACCTGATATCTCTGCGACAAGTGAGTCATTAGAGATTTTATTATAAACAATCTTGTTCGGGTAATCATGCTTCGGGTTCTCAAAAACCAGCTGGTTGTCATTTGCTGAGGTCAGTTCAAAAGGCACAGGCTTTTCATTATTCTGTCCGGGCACCGTCACCGTATAAACCAGTTTCCCATTAGCTTCAGCCAGCTCAACGGTTTCGGCAAATACAGTGTCTTTTCCGCCCACTACAAAATAGCTTTCGCCTTGCATTACAGAATCATTTACCTTCATCCATTTCTCGCTTAAAGCTCCCTCGGGCGTAATGTTCCCCCAGTTGCCGGTAAGCCAGCCGGCTTTTTTCATATGGGTAAATTCTTTTGCCTTTGGTTCAGCGGCAGTTTCCGGTATTGTTTCTTTATTTTCCTTGCAGGAAATAAGGGCGCCGCATACTACAGCTCCTAAAAGTGGAGTATTTATTTTCATGTGCCTAATGAGTTGGTTAGATAACAAATGTAGCTAAAAAGCTTCCGCACACAATGCATAATTTATAGCGGCTCCGGCTTTCATTCCACTCGCTGTTGCCACCGCCACCGCACGCTGGCCGGTAGTACAATCGCCTGCGGCATAAATGTCGTCAATTGTGGTCTTCTGCATTTCATCAACAACAATAAAGCCATGAGCATCAATGTTGCAGCCCAAAAGCTCCGGCAGGACGCAATGCTGCTTGATGTCAGGACGTGAGTATATTACCGGGAAATCATAAGCCGTGCAATCTTCCATGATGATCTTTTCAACATAGCCTTTGCTGTGTTTTAGCTTAGCAATTTTACCTTCAATGATGTTGATGTTGTGCTGATTCAGTTTATTAAGCTGCTCTTCGGTAAAATTAGCTGAGCCATTGGTAAAAATTGTCAGGTCAGTGCTCAGCTGCCTGATGAGCGTGGCATAATGCATGGCTGCCCCGCCATTGGCCAGTATGGCTGTTTTTAGGCCTTTTACTTCGTAGCCATGGCAGTAGGGGCAGTGCACTACAGATATTCCCCAGCAGTCGTCAAATCCGCTGATGTTCGGCATAATATCAGCAACGCCGGTAGCAAAAAGCAGCTTTTTAGCGACATAATTTTCTCCGCCCTCGGTACCGACTGTAAATCCATCTTTAACTTTGTCGGCAGTTGTTGCTTTTTCTTTAAGAAATGACACAGTGGGGTATTGCATTACCTGCTCCTTTGCTTTTTGGGCATTGGCGGCAGGTGTTTCGCCGTCCTGTGTTATGAAGTTGTGCGAGTGCGGCGTGTGGCGGTTGCAGGGTTTACCGCTGTCGATAACCAGAACTTTGCGGTTAGAACGGCCCAGTGCCATGGCGGCTGATAAGCCCGCGTAGCTGCCGCCGATAATGATTACTTCGTATGTGTTTTTCATGGTAAATTAGCTGTTGATTATTTGCCAAAGATAAATAAATTTTGTATTATTGCAACATAATTGCATTAATGAGATGAACAGAAGGAACACCCCCGCAAAAAAAGCCATACTTGAGCTGCTGCAGAATGAGAAGACCGCCCTTAGCCAGGACAGGATAGAGGCTGTGCTGAAAGGTGAAATGGACCGGGTAACAATATATAGGGTGCTCAACCGCTTTTGCGAAGATGGCGTAACGCACAAAATACTGGCAGATGACGGCAAGAACTACTATGCCCTGTGCCGTGGCTGCGAGGGCGAGAAGCACGACCATAACCACTTTCATTTCAGGTGCATGTCCTGCCAAAAGATTGAATGCCTTGATGAAAAAGTGGCAGTGCGGCTGCCGGAAGGATACAGTATGCAAAATGTTGCAGGCTGGGTAACGGGACATTGTGCCGCCTGCGCCTGATTGGAACAGATTTTGTAATAGGGTAGAGGGTTGAAAATCACAAAAAAATACGTAGTTTTGCACCTCGAAAACAAGGAGAAGTAAGCATGTTAGACAGATTACAGATAATAAAACAGAAGTTTGACGAAGTATCAGACTTAATTATACAGCCGGATGTAATAGCCGACCAGAAGCGTTACGTTCAGCTGAACAAAGAATACAAGGACCTTAAAGCGCTTGTTGAAAAGCGTGAAGAGTACCTTAACGTTACAGGCAACCTGAAAGAAGCGCAGGAAATTATTGCAGATGGCAGCGATCCTGAAATGGTAGAGATGGCTAAAATGCAGCTTGATGAGGCTAAAGAAAGGCTGCCACAGCTTGAAGACGAAATAAAGTTCATGCTCATACCTAAAGAGCCTGAAGATGCCAAGAACGTAATGGTTGAGGTTCGTGCCGGTACCGGTGGCGATGAGGCCAGTATCTTTGCAGGCGACCTATACCGCATGTATACCAAGTACTGCGAAAGCAAAGGCTGGAGGACAAGCGTTGTTGACATTAGCGAAGGTACATCGGGTGGTTTTAAAGAGATCATTTTTGAAGTTACAGGCGAAGATGTTTACGGTACCCTTAAGTTTGAGGCCGGCGTGCACCGCGTGCAGCGTGTTCCGCAAACAGAAACACAGGGGCGTATCCACACATCAGCAGCAACTGTTATGGTGCTTCCTGAAGCGGAAGAATTTGACGTGCAGATTGACATGAACGATGTGCGTATCGACTTGTTCTGTTCATCAGGGCCGGGCGGGCAGTCGGTTAACACAACAAAATCTGCCGTGCGTATGACACACATACCTACAGGGCTTGTGGCACAGTGCCAGGACGAGAAATCACAGCATAAGAATAAAGATAAAGCATTGCAGGTACTGCGTTCGCGCCATTATGAAATGCAACTTGCCAAGAAACAGGAAGAAGACGCGGCCAAGCGTAACAGCCAGGTTTCAAGCGGCGACCGTTCAGCTAAGATTCGTACGTACAATTACCCGCAGGGACGTGTTACCGACCACAGGATAGGCCTTACCCTTTATGACCTTGACGGTGTAATGAACGGTAACATACAGAAGCTTATAGATGAGCTTCAGCTGGTAAACAATACCGAAAAGCTAAAAGAAACCGAAATTTATTAATATACATCCCGCTACGGCGGGATTTTTTATTTCATAAAATAGCTTGCTTTTATAGAGATGTTTTTAACAGGCCCGTTAAGAGTAAACGCGGCCTTGCTGAAAGAGGGCGGCCCAAACAAGCCCTTGGCATTGTTAGAAAACCCGTAACCTTCCTGGGGCAGCCCTACACTGTTTAGGTCCATCTTCAAGTTGTCGTTCTCATCATGTAAAATAGCTGCCGCATACTTTCCCTGCGGCATATTTTTAAAGCTTATTGTAGCCTTGCCGCCAGTTATTGTTACTTTGCCTTTTCCTACTGCCTTTTCGCCATTTTTAGGAAATGCGTCAGGGGTATCATACAGGCTTACCAATACATACCCTTTGTTGCTTCGCAGGTTGGTAACTTCTACAGTAACTGTGCCTGTAGGGGCTGTAAATGATGCACCCGCAAGAACACTTAGTATAAGTGCCATAAACGTTGCTGCGGTAAACAGATTCTTTTTCATCTTCATCTTCAGTTTATATAAACTCTGTAGTTAGTTCAGCGCGTAATCCTGCCTTCTGTGCAACATAACATAACGTCTCACGTAATTTTGATGTTGCCTCTGCTATCTCTTTTCTCTTTTGTTTATAAACAGGCAGGTTTTTCCTTTCCGTCCACGTTTCAATTATGGCAGGCAAATCAGCGGGGTCAGTATCATCAATGCTAAGTGCAAGCCCGGCATTTTGTATAGCTGTTACATTCCACTCCTGTTCAAAATGAGCAGTCATGCATAGTAGCGGAATGCCATGGGCCAGTGCCTGGTAAATTGTGCCGTTCCCGCCATGGCAAATCACCAGGTCTACAGCAGGAAAAACATCATCAGCATTTACAAAATTTACACACGTTATATGCGGCGCCCAAAGCTTTCCTTCACTATTACCCGCTGCAATAATATTGTATCTGCTGTAATAATTGATGTTTAAAAAAGCTACATCTTCCCAATTGCCGGAACTTCCCATACTTACATATATAGTCTTCTTATCATGGCCAGGTACAGGCAATTTACCGCCTGTATTGCTTTGAGAATTATAAATAAGCGGCCCAATAACAGAGAAACCTTCAGGCAATTCCTTTTGCGGAAAAAGATCCGGGAGGTCACAAATCAGAGTCTGGCCGCCTTACGTCTCGTTCAGGTAATGGCCCTGCCAGCTCAGGTTGTATTTCCGTCGTAGTTTTTGAAAAGGCTTGTGCACCTGCCTGAAGGCTATAGCCTCGCCGGTACTAATAGCATATTCTTTTAGTAAGTCAGGCAGTTGGTTTACATATTTATAGGCAAAATGTGTGCGTGATAGGCTTCTTGTAACCCCATAATACCTGCTCATGTACCCGTTTATCAGCGAAATGTAATATACGCCGGTATATTCAGCAGCCATTTTAAGTATAGGCATGGCATCGCCAAGAACGGCATCAGGTTTTAAATCATCTATTATTTCAACCTGCTCCTTAAAAAGCATCTCAAGATTCTGTTCATTCAGCCATGAAAAATCAAAGTTCTTTACATGCTGCATTACTTTCTCTTCATTTAAGCCGGAATAGGCAAACGTTGTAAAGCCTTCCTGTTCTATAAAATGATTGTATGCAGGATGATGAGCAAATTTTATTTTAAAGTAAGGGCTCAGGTGCTTTGCCAGGGCCAGGCACCGCAGGTAGTGGGAAAGCAGCCCGAACGGAAAAATAAGGAGCAATGGTTTTGGCTGGTGTTTCATAAACTAAAGTTACTCTATCCTTTAGACAAATTTCAGCCATGCCTTTACTTTTAGGCTTTTTTTAGGAGTAGAAGCAAAAATATCAGCTTTTTGATAAACCGATAGATTAACTACCTTTGCACCCACAACTACAAGACTAATGACAACACAACAACTACACGAGCAGATACTTCAAAAGAAATCATTCCTGTGCATTGGGCTGGATGTTGACCTGGACAAGATCCCGCAGCACTTATTAGCTACCGAAGACCCAATATTCGAGTTCAATAAAGCTATTATAGATGCTACGCATGATCTGGCTGTGGCCTACAAGCCTAACACTGCCTTTTATGAAGCATATGGACTGAAAGGCTGGGTATCTCTGGAAAAAACCATAAATTACCTAAATAACAAACATCCGGAGCTTTTTACCATTGCCGATGCCAAACGTGGCGATATAGGCAACACATCGGCTATGTATGCCAAGGCTTTCCTGCAAGACCTGAACTTTGATTCGGTTACCGTGGCACCATACATGGGTAAGGATAGCGTAGAGCCGTTCCTGGCTGTGAAGGACAAGTTTACCATTTTGCTGGCACTGACATCAAACGAAGGTGCTTTTGACTTCCAGACACAAAAAACCAAAGAAGGTGAATTATACAAAACAGTGCTCGAGACTAGTAAAGTGTGGCAAAACAGCGAAAACCTGATGTATGTGGTGGGCGCTACCAAAGCAGAGTACTTTAAAGAGATACGTAAAATAGTTCCCGATAGCTTTTTGCTTGTTCCCGGCGTAGGGGCACAGGGCGGAAGCCTGCAGGAAGTTTGTAAATATGGCATGAACACGCAGGTGGGATTGCTGGTAAATTCATCACGAGGCATTATATATGCGGGCAGTGGAGAGGATTTTGACGTAAAAGCCCGTGAAGAGGCACAGAACATTCAGCAACAGATGGCAGAACTGCTGACTTAAACTTAAACATTAAACTTGAAACCTGAAACTAAAGTTTACACTGACCAAATAGGCCATACCATAACCCTTGCCACGCCACCTATGCGGATAGTATCATTGGTACCCTCACAAACCGAGCTGCTTTTTGATTTGGGGCTGGAGGACAGGATTGTGGGCATAACCAAGTTCTGCGTTCATCCGTACCATTTGCGTTCTACAAAAGAGAAAGTAGGCGGTACAAAGAAGGTACACCTGGAAAAGATACGCCTGCTGCAGCCGGATATCATTATCTGTAATAAGGAGGAGAATACCGAGGAGATAGTGGAGTCATTGCGGGATATTGCACCGGTTTGGACGAGCAACATCATAACCATACAGGATAGCCTGGACATGATTGCTGAGTTTGGAAGGATATTCTCTGTACGGACAAAAGCGCAGCAGTGGATAGATAAGATTACTTACGGGCTGGCTGACCTGAAGGAGTACATGAAAGATAAGAAACCACTTAAGGCTGCCTATCTTATATGGAAGGAACCTTATATGGCCGCGGGCGAAGATACCTTCATTAACGAGATGATGAAGCTGAACAACTTTACCAACATTTACAAAGGCCGCGGGCGCTATCCGGAGATCATTATCCAGAAAATGCGCATACAGGGTGACCCTGATGTGGTGCTCCTGTCGTGTGAGCCCTATCCGTTTAAGGAAGAAGACGCTTTTGAAGTAGGGCGTTTTACCCACCATGCCAAAACGGTGTTTGTTGATGGCGAGATGTTCTCGTGGTACGGCAGCCGTATGGTAAAGGCCTTTCTTTATTTTAAACACCTGCGCGAGCGGCTGACTGATGCTGATGAATAATCACCGCGCCAGCCCCTTAAAGTGGGCAATGTATTCTTCGGCGGTAGCAAATTCCTCAAAGCCTGACTTACCAAGAACTTTACCGTTCTTGTCCAGCAATACGATGTAGGGAAAGAAACCGTCTCGGTTGTATTTTTCTGCCAGGATAATCTTCATGTCATTAACATCTACAGGCTCCGGGTTGCCTTTCTTCTGCTGGAAGTCGGCACGCAGCAGTACCCATGATTTTTTGGCTTCGGTTTTAAAAGCGTCGCTTTGCCAAACCGTTTTTTCCAGCTCCATGCAGCGTGCACACCAGTCAGACCCTGAAAATACCAGTAAAATATTTTTGTTCTCGGCGGCAGCTTTTTTCTTCGCGGCATCAAAATCATAAATCCATTCCTGTGCAAAACCCGCCATGTTCAGCATAAGGCATAATAACAATACGCTCTTTTTCACTACTCCCAATTTTTCGGCAAAAATAGTAAAGTACAATCATCCGCAAGCATCTGCTAACAAATATTTTGGAAGGAATTGCAGGAAAATAAAAATGCCGGCAGTGGTGCTGCCGGCATTCTTCTAACTAACCCTAACCAAATGTGAGAAAACCATTTATTGAACTGCAAATTACTCAAATAATTTTCGGCAGAATGTTAAGGCATTGTTATATTATATAATTGATTTCTAAAAATTTAGCTATCGGTTATCCTGCATCGCAAATACCCTTTTTAGCAGTGCTGATGTCCGCGCCTGAAGGTTGTTCCTGATGTTTTTCTCCTCTACTGCTATCATCTTGTAAACCCCGTCAAGTGCTTCGTTGGTTACATAGTCGGTCAGGTCAGGGTTCACTTTTTTTACAAGCGGTATCTGGTTGTAGCGGGTAATGATGTTGTTCCAAACCTTATCGGCACCTACTTTGCTGAATGATGATTTTATAACCGGGTTGAACTTAGTATAAAGCTGGGATGAGGTGCTGCTGCGTAGATAGGTAG
>JAEWKB010000120.1 GCA_023386255.1 Bacteroidota bacterium | reverse complement strand
TTTACCGTGCCTTTAAAATAAGGCCATTTCATCAGTCCGTCAACAGCTATGTTCCTGTAATTATACCTATTGAAGTAAGCTTCATATATTTCGCCCTTAACAGTTGTGTTTAAAGATTGTTTGTTGAAGCCCTGCCCATGAACTTCCACATTTAGCGATACGGTCCCTACCGATTTGTCATTAATAAATCCGCCCAGGTTAAAATTAGCTAAGTCAATTGTACCGGTATAGGCAGCACTGTCTGGCTTGTTATAGTCTTTTATGGAAAGGTTGGTTTCCGCCTCTCCCAGTTCAGACATTACATAAATATCGGCATGCAGGTCGCGTTTGGTAAGCATAACATCGCCCACCAGGTCCACACGCCCAAATTTCTGCAGCACCACAGGTAAGCTTTTACCTAATATACGGGGCATAATTTCGCGAAGGTTGTTGTAGTGCGATGATACACGGTCGAAATTGCCGTTCATGTAAAAGCCCGGCCCACTTTTATCGAACAGGTGCCTGAAATTTACCGAGCCTATAATTTCTGATTGTTCATCATCAAGCAATTTAAGGTTGTGCAGCGTGAAGTTGTTAAGAGGGCCCCTTAAACGGGTAGAGAGATAAAATTTCTGGTTACGGCCAAACTCATTGTAAAACAGGTTAAGTTCATTAGACGATACACTGGCGCGGTCTATCCTGAAATCAAAATCAACCTTGTTTACAAAATCCTTCAGATCGTCTTTTTTATAATTCAGCTTTACCGACCCTTTCAGGGCAGATTCTGTTGTGGCCAGTTCCAGCTTATCAAGCATTATATTAGATTTGGTATAGCTAAAGTTTGCTTTAAGGTTCTCTACAAACAGGCCACGATGGTCCAGCAGTGAAAGCTTTTGGATATTGGCATATACGCTTGGCCCTTTCACGTAAAAATCTTTAAGCTGCCCGTTAAGCTTTTTAAAATCAAGTACTCGCGGTGTAACAGCGTTTTCATTAGTAAGCCTGAAGCGCCCGTTGGCCACCTGCAGGTCTTTCACCCGCATGCGGAATTTGCCGGAGCCGGGCTTTCCGTTATCAAAAGCTTTTACAAACAGGTCAAGATTGGTAAATTTTTCGCCTTTGTAGGTTTTAAGATGGAAGGTAAGCTTTTCCGACTTTAACTGGCCGAACTGCAAATTACTGTTGGCTATTTTTTTAAAGCTCAACACATTGGTCTGGATGCGATCGGCAGAAATAAGTGTATCTTTATGATGGTCCAGTATCAGTACACCCTTAAGCTTTACGCCGCCGAATACTGATATTGCAACCTTTTCTATTTGTATGTTGGTGCCAAAATCTTCATTCAGGTAATTTGTGGCGTATCGGGCAATTTTAGTCTGTACAAAAGGTAAAGATAAAGCTATGGCCAGCAGCAGCAAAAACAGGAGCAAACCTATTATAGTCCGGATAAGTATTTTTTTAAACCTTTTGATACTGCTAATTGTTTAAATTTGTGGACTCAAAACACATGAGCCAATCCCGACAAAAGTAGGAATTTTTACTATTTGTTAAATTGGCTTTAAGTGTTTTTTATAATTCAAATTCCGTGCCGAAACATGTCAGAAAAACCTGTTTATATTTTAGCTATTGAAAGTTCATGCGATGACACTGCCGCGGCTGTACTACAAAACGCCAAAGTACTTAGCAATGTTGTGGCAAGGCAGTCGGTTCATGAAGAATACGGCGGTGTGGTACCCGAACTGGCCAGCCGCGCCCACCAACAAAATATTGTACCGGTAATTGATGTAGCACTTACCAAGGCAGGGATTGACAAAAAACAACTGAGTGCCGTAGCATTTACGCAGGGCCCCGGGCTTATGGGCTCACTACTTGTGGGCAGTTCCTTTGCAAAATCTATGGCGCTTGCGCTCAATGTGCCTCTCATTGCTGTAAACCACATGCAGGCACACATACTGGCCCATTTTATTGATGAGGAAGGGTATGACAAGCCGCAGTTTCCGTTCCTGGCTATGACCATAAGCGGCGGGCATACGCAAATTGTGCGGGTTGATGATTATTTTAGCATGGAAGTTATTGGCGAAACTACTGACGATGCTGTGGGTGAAGCTTTTGATAAAAGCGCCAAGATATTGGGGCTGCCCTATCCCGGAGGGCCGCTAATTGATAAATATGCAAAGGAAGGCAACCCGAAAGCTTTTCAGTTTACAAAGCCTAAGGTACCGGGGCTTGATTTCAGCTTTAGCGGACTAAAAACGCAGATATTATATTTCGTGCAGAAAAATGTTGCCGAAAACCCGGACTTTATAAAGGATAATATGGCTGATATTTGCGCTTCGATACAGCATACTATAATCAATATCCTGATGGATAAGATAAAGCTGGCTGTAAAAGAAACCGGGATTAAGCAGGTGGCTATTGGCGGCGGTGTATCTGCTAACAGCGGTATTCGCACTACACTAAAGGAAGCTGAGAAAAAGTATGGATGGAAGACCTTTATTCCTAAATTTGAATATACTACCGATAATGCGGCCATGATAGGCATTGTGGGTTACCAAAAATACCTGCAGGAAATGTTTAACGACGCCAGCGTGGCATCAAAAGCAAGGATAGAACTATAATGCAGCTATTCTATAATCCGGATATAAAAAGCAGCGACAGCGCCTTTACCTTCGATAAGGAAGAAAGCCGTCACATAGTTAAAGTGCTACGTAAAAAAGAAGGTGATAAAATACAGATTACCAATGGTAGCGGCTCCTTGTTTACATCTGAAATAACATTTGCAGCTGAAAAAAAATGTGAGGTAAAGATTATTGAGGAGCAGGTTTACGAACCAATGCCGTATTACCTTCACTTGGCGGTGGCGCCTACCAAAATGAACGACCGCTATGAGTGGTTCCTGGAGAAAGCTACCGAGATAGGCATTAGTGAAATTACTCCGCTCATCTGCGAACACAGCGAGCGTACTGCCTTTAAGTCCGACCGTTTTGAAAAGATACTGCATTGTGCGATGAAGCAGTCGTTGCAGTTTTACCTGCCGAAGCTTAATGACCCTGTGCAATTCAACGCTTTTGTAAAGCAGGAACGTACTGGGCAGGTTTTTATAGCCCACTGTGAGGAAACCGATAAAAAACTGCTAAAGACAGAGCTACAGCCCAAACAAAGAATCACAATACTTATTGGCCCGGAAGGTGATTTCTCAACTAAAGAGATTGCACTGGCGCTACAGCAGCAATATGTGCCGGTATCACTGGGCAATACCCGCCTGCGCACAGAAACCGCGGCAATTGTGGCAGCGCATAGTGTGGCGTTTGTGAATGAGTAGGTTCTACCTATTTGAAAGCAGCAGGTCAACCAATAGCTTGCGGCGTTCGTTCTTAAACCCTATATCTTCATATTCGAAAAGGAATTCAGCATCAAGCTCAACTGTAATTACATTATCCTCAATATTTACAAAAGTTATCTGATGGATATCTACAGGATTATGCGCATCTCTTAGCAGCATAGAGCCATCCACATAGCCTTCTTCAGGATTAACAGGAAACGATACTGATTTTCCTATATATGACAACAGGTCGTTATCAAGCTCAAAAGATACAAATGCGATATCGGTATTAATAACTTTATCATCAAGAGTAAATTTGGCTACAGGTAAGTACATTCCGTAGCTGTTATCTTCAGCATCATATGTGAGTTCCCCTTTTAAGAACGTAAGCTTCTCAACAGAAAAATCATTTGTAAGATCTGGGTAATTCAGGGGATCTTCCTCCGGTTCTTCCAGGTCTGCCGGAGTTTGGCCGCTTTCAAATGCTGCAAAAATATCTTCTATGTATTTGGTAGTAGCCTTTGCCCCTGCCCTCCAAAAGATTTCCATCATCCGGAAATCATCTGTGTAAGAACTCCATTCCACACCTGGTGTATCATTGTTTAGCGGCGTATTCGGATCAAAACCGTTAGCCAATGCTTCTTCAACTGCTATATAATCCCGGTCAACTATCAGATTTAAAAATTGTTTGGGCTGCATATTTATGTTTTTCCAAATATAACAGCTTTTACTATATTTACTTTATTTAATTAAAAACATGAACCCAGCCAACACACGGATATATAAAATGTCTTTTGCAAGCGTTTACCCGCACTACATCACGAAAGCTGAGAAGAAAGGCCGCACCAAAGAAGAAGTAGACGAGATCATCTTCTGGCTTACAGGCTATAATGAACAGCAGCTACAGGAAATTTTAGACAACAAAACCAATTTTGAGGATTTCTTTGCCAATGCCCCCCAAATCAATCCAAACGCATCTAAAATTACAGGCGTAATTTGCGGCTACCGTGTAGAAGATATTGAAGATAAACTGATGCAGCAGATACGTTACCTTGACAAGATGGTTGATGAACTGGCTAAAGGTAAGGCCATGGAGAAAATTTTACGGCAGTAATTCCGTTTGTTTATATTTACAGTACAATTACTTTATAATTAATGAAAAAGATACTATATATACTACTTCTCCTCCCTACCCTGCTTTGCGCGCAGGAAATTGCGGTACTTAAATACTCGGGCGGCGGCGACTGGTACGGTAACCCAACCTCTCTGCCCAATCTCGCCAAATTCTGCAATCAGAACATTAATACTAAAATTAATCCTAAAACCGATGTGGTTGAGGCCGGCAGTGCCGATATCTTCTCTTACCCTTTTGTGCATATGACAGGGCACGGCAACGTAGTTTTCAGCGATAATGACGTAATCAACCTGCGTAACTACCTTACAGCCGGAGGTTTCCTGCATATTGACGATAACTATGGTATGGATAAATTCATCCGCAAAGAGCTGAAAAAAATATTTCCCGACAAAGAGCTTACTCCCGTACCGGTATCGCACAAAATCTTCCAGGGGCCGTTCCTGTTTGCTTCAGGCATCCCAAAAATACATGAACATGATAACAAGCCCCCACAGGCACTGGGCATTTTTGTAGAAGGCAGGCTGGTGCTGCTTTATACGCTTGAAACTGACCTGGGTGATGGCTGGGAAGACCCTGAAGTGCACAATGATCCGCGGGAAGTGCGTGAGAAAGCATTGAAAATGGGGGCAAATATTGTAAATTACGCATTCAATAATTAGTGCCTGCAACTTTTCTTAATCTTGTATTAAAGGACATAACATTAGTAATTTTTTTCATACATTCGGTGTAGCAAACACACTGAATAATGGTTACTTCAAAAACAATTGCCCACGGCATCATCAGGGCGCTGCTTATTGCAGCAGGGCTATACATACTGCTTTGGTTCCTTTACAAGATACAATCGGTCATTATATATCTTTTTGTGGCGCTCATTGTCAGCATGATAGCAAGCCCTATTGTATACTTTCTTAAGCGCAGGCTGAAGTTTCCGCATACAGTTGCTGTTGTTACCACATTAGTACTTTTCCTGGCGCTTCTGGCAGGCTTCATCATGCTGTTCGTTCCGCTCATAGTAACCCAAAGTGAGAACCTCTCGCTCCTCGATACAGCAAAACTCGAGCAGGATTTCAACAGCCTTGTCAATGAAGTGAACAACTACTTTACAGGACATAATATCGATGCGCAGCAAATGATAAAGCAGGCCAACCTCACCTCAAAGATCGATTTTAACTTCATTCCCAACTTCATAAATTCATTATTGGGCATCCTTAGCGGGTTTGGCATAGGGCTGGCATCAGTGTTATTTATCACTTTCTTCTTTTTAAAAGACAGGAAGCTTTTTGCTGTAGCTGCAAAAAAAGTGCTGCCCGAAGAACATGAAGATAAAATACTTAACTCATTCAGGAAGATAAACTACCTGCTAAGCCGCTACTTTATAGGGCTGCTGGTACAAATGACAATCTTGTTTGTAATGTACCTTATCGTACTACTTATTTTTGGGGTAGATAATGCATTTATTATTGCTTTTATTGCCGCGCTTCTAAATATTATTCCTTATGTGGGGCCTATTATAGCTACAGCTCTTGTAGCTATTTTAACCATGCTGGGCCTTATGGGTCCGGATACACAGGGAGAGATGCTTACAACAACGCTGTGGGTAGTAATTGGTTTTTGCATTGCGCAGTTTATTGATAATAATTTTAGCGCCCCGCTTATATTCTCCAGCAGTGTAAACTCACATCCGCTCGAAATTTTTATTGTAATTTTGGCCAGCGGGTTTGTGTTTGGCGTACTGGGCATGATAGTGGCTGTTCCGCTATATACAGTTGTCAAAGTTGTAGCCAAAGAATTCTGGCCCCGCAACCCGGTTGTAAAAATACTTACCAAAGATATTTAGATTGCTGCCACATATTTTAAACCCTGAAATTCAGAAATTTATTCGCGAGAGTACAGGCAAGCCCGTGGCACAGATGGCGCTGCAAAAAAATCCGTTCCCTTTTGCCGACTGGACAATGATACTGAACCAGATAGCAGCACGCGAAAAAGCCAAAGATAAACTGCCTACATGGTTTGATGCACAAAATATAATTTATCCATCCAAAATCTCAGTTGAACAAACATCATCGGAAACGGCTGCAAAGTACAAGGCGAACCTTATTTCAGGTAGCAGTTTAATTGATCTTACCGGCGGTTTTGGCATTGATGATTTTTATTTTGCAAAACAGGTAAAAGAAGTGACACACTGCGAAATGAATCTTGAGCTCTCGGCCATAGCAGCACATAATTTTAAGGCTTTGGGCGCGAACAACATAATCTGTGTGCCCGGCGACAGCCTTGAAGCACTAAAGCTCCTTAACAGGCAGTGGGACTGGATTTATATAGACCCGTCACGGCGCAGCGACGCCAAAGGAAAAGTGTTTATGCTTCATGACTGCCTGCCAAATGTACCGGCGCTGTTGGACACGTACTTCCGCTACAGCCGCAACATAATGATTAAAACAGCGCCAATACTTGATATATCTGCAGGCATGGGCGAACTTCCCTCGGTAAAGGCGATACATATTGTAGCACTGAATAATGAGGTTAAAGAGCTGCTTTGGCTGCTGGAGAAAAATTTTGCAGGCATCCCAATGCTCCATGCGTTAAACCTGTTAAAAGATGGTGAAGAAGTTTTTACAACACCAATAAACAATGACCCCGAACCTGTATTTTCGATGCCTCAGAAGTACCTGTACGAACCCAACAGTGCCGTTATGAAATCGGGTATGTTTAATGCAGTGGCAAGCGCTTATAACGTAAAGAAACTGCACCGGCATACCCACCTTTATACAGCTGATGACATTATTGATTTCCCCGGAAGGAAATTCGTCATACATCAAGTAATACTTTACCAGAAAACCGCGATGAAACAGCTGGAGGGTAAAAAGATGAACATAACCACCAGGAATTTCCCGCTACAGGTGGAAGAACTACGCAAAAAATGGAAACTTAAAGACGGTGGTGATGTGTTTGCCTTTTTTTCGACAGATATGAAAAATGAGAAAATAGTGTTACTTTGCGCCAAAATATCATAGAATGAATAAATTGTTCCTTTATTTACTGCTGGTTTTAAATGTTTGTGCACAGGCTCAGGAAGATTGTAAGTTTACGGTTGTAGACAGCGGAGAAGGCAAAGAATATAAATCGACCAAAGAATACGTGATGTATGAAAAAGTGTTTGGCGGAACATCAACCTTCGTTTTCTTTTCGCTTGCGGCGCCCGATGGCGTACCGGTACTTAACTTTCAGCTGCTGGCAAAAAGCGATGAATTTCCACCTGCATACTGCATTGATAAAAATTCAAGGATATACATGCAGCTTACAAACGGGAAGATAATTACGCTTATAAATGTATTTGATGAGCGTTGCTCAACATTATTGTACGATAGCGAGAACAAAAAGAACATCAGGGTTTTAACAGGATCGTTTCTTTTTACCAAAGGTACGCTTGAAGATCTCGAGAAGTTTCCTATATCTTTTATGAGGATTAAATACAGTACTGAAACGGTTGATTACCCGGTAAGGAATGAGCTGACCTCGGAAACTAATAATGAAAAGTACTTTCCCGATAAATACTTTATGAATTACCTTAAATGCCTTGAATAATATATAAAGCTATAAGGTTGATACCTAAAGAGTTTTAACTGAAGGATTAAAAAAAATCAAAAAACCTTTAAAAATAGTTGCAGATAATAGATTCAACCTTTACATTTGCAACCGCAAAAAGGCTAAGGCTTTTGCGCAAGGAGGAGAGGTGCCGGAGTCGTAACGGAGCAGATTGCTAATCTGTCGGCGAGCAATCGTCGCCAGGGTTCGAATCCCTGTCTCTCCGCTTCTTTCGGGGTGTAGCGTAGCCCGGTCATCGCGCCTGGTTTGGGACCAGGAGGTCGCAGGTTCGAATCCTGCCACCCCGACCAAGACATCCCGCTTTAACAGAGCGGGATTTTTTTTAACCGCATATTGATGCAGAAATGCCTCAGGGTTGCGTAGCTCAGCTGGATAGAGCACCTGCCTTCTAAGCAGGCGGTCACAGGTTCGAATCCTGTCGCAATCACTTAAACCCGTTGATTTTCAGCGGGTTTTTTTTATTGCTTTTTTTCGCACTACTATCTCTTACCCAAGATATTTTTTAAATTGTGCTTTACTTACTGAAAAGTTTCTTCGTAATTTTATATAAAAACCTGAAGCATGATAGTACAATCTTTACTTGCCGAATTTGAACACGAGGTACAAAGCACCCGCAAGCTGCTGCAGGCCGTGCCGGAGAAAGACATTAATTTTAAACCCTCACCGGTATCCTGGACCATGGGTGAGCTTGCTCAGCACATTGCTACAATTTACTACTGGTATGTCAGGACGCTGACCAAGGATGTATATGATCTTGCTGATGACACCCTTGAGCGCGGCAAAACTGACGATATAAAATCAACACTACAGCTTTTTGAAGAAAATGTGGAAAAAGCACGTAATGCACTACAATCTGTAACTGAAGAAAGCCTGCAGCAGATGTGGACTATGAAGGTGGGCGACAAAGTGGTACTGGGGCCAATGCCAAGGGGTGTGGTGGTGCGCAGTTTCCTTTTCAACCACATTTACCACCATCGTGGGGAAATGATAGTGTACCTGCGCAGCACGGGTAACAAAGTACCGGGACTTTACGGGCCCACTTACGAAGAAAGCCCGAAGGAGCAACAGTAAACACACCCTCTAGCCGCCCGTTTTAAACTGCTTCATTGCCTCCAGCGGCTCTATGGTGCTGTACTCTTTCCATATGGATGGATCATAACGCTGCAGTTGTATGTAGTTGAAATCTTTTTCCTTTACCTGCTCTGCTTCGGCTTCGGTTATTTCTTTGCGCGACATATTTAAATACTCCTGCGTATCGGTAATAGTAGTTTCAACCTTCAGGTCAAAGGCTACCTTATCACGGTCATCGTCGGTAAGCTCAATCAGTTTCAGGGGCCTGTTTATGTACACATACTGGCCGGCTTCTTCTAATGCGTACTGTAAATAATAGCCTCCGCCCTCTTGTGCTTTATAAATAACCGTACCCCTGCTTACATTTTCAGACTGCTTAACCCCCAGTAAAAGCTTCAGGTTTATCCCTCCCAGTTTTTTACCGTCTGCAAGCCTGTAATCGGCTCTAAGCACCGCATAGTCTGTTTCCGAAATATAAAGCGTGCCCGTATATTTAGCCCGCCTCTTTTTTGGCTTAAAGTTCACTACATATACAAAGCCGTCTCCGTTGCCTGCCGGCACAGCACCCTCATACTCATATTCGTACAAGTTATTATTCCTTATAAAATCAAGATTTGTGCTGTACTGGAAATTATTTTGGTGCATATAGCCGATTATCTGATTGCGGGCTGAGGAAAGCCGTGGGTTCTCTGGCTTCTTTTTACGACCATCATTTTTGCGGAAGGATATTGTATCTCGCGAGCCGAACAGCCCGCTTTTTATACGGTAATACTTAGTGGTGTCTATATGCTCATACAGCATGCCTTCGGCCAGTTCCTGCATCTCTTCAACCGTTACAGCTCTACTCCGGTCTTTTAGCTTTACAGCCTTCAGCACCTCGAGTTTGTTATAGCCGACTTTCTTACCGTTTTTGTGCCTTACGCCAGAATAGTAATTGCAAAGCATATCGGTAAACTCTGTAGGCGGGTTATTTACAAGCTGGGTAGTAAATGTTTTAAGCCTGCCATTTACCTGTTTCAGGTCTTTTTTGCTCATCCCTGTAGATTGTGTAATTTCAAGATTCAGCTTCGTTGGCTTAAAACTTGTGCTTTGCCTGTAAAACAATGTATTCTTTACATTCTCACCAGGTAATTTGTAATTATTAGCCAGATTCCTTTTTGCTGACGCTATAATGCTGTCGGGGCTAATGCGGTTGTTAGATACGGCCACCTCATCAATTTCAAACATGGCGGGCTCCAGTTTTATGAGCTTGGTGTTCTTTAATTGCATTACCGTAGCGCCGGAACTTTTATAGCCTAAAAACGAAGCAATAACCTCAGTATCATCAGCAGTATTGGCGGGTATGGTAAAATAGCCTTCGGTATTTGTAATTACGCTTTCTGAGGCACCTATTATTATGTCGGCGTGCGGCATGGCTTCGCCGGTGGCGGCATCAATAACTTTTACTGTAGTCTGGCAAATACCCGAATGCAGGCAGAAAATTGTAACAAGTAAAGTAACAAGTTGTTTCATTGGTAAGGTTGTAGTTAGTTTTTCAAATATAACTATTTAAGGTATTTCTTACCAACGCACAACGCTGCAAAATATTATAGCGTCACCAACGCCATATCTTAATGCCGCAACAATAAAAAACCCGCTCTTCAGCGGGTTATGTTTTAAGCATTGTCAAGTTCCAGTTTCAGCGTACTTCCTTTTATAGAATGTATCCTCGCCTTTATCGCGTGGTGTAAAACCTTATTATAAATAAAGTTTTGGGTCAGCGTTCCCAGCCTGCTGTCTGCATTGGGGCCACCATACACATGCACTTCCTTCACCTGGCCACTGTTGCGCAGCTCTACCCTCTCGCCCGGCCTCAGCCCAAGGCGGTGCATAATCCGTTCATCAGCCCTAAGCTCCACAATCGGCCTATCGGCTTTTTTATCCCTGGCCCTGCCTATTAAATATACAATAAGCAGTACAACTATCCCTATCGCCATTATTGTCCCGAACATAACATTAAGTTTTATGGTTATTATATATCAAAGTTAACGCCTATTGTGTTGGCATATTGTAAAGGGAGTGCCAAACATTAGCTAATATTTAGCCCATTATGTTAATGCCATTATTTATCATATGTCAAAAAATAATCTCATAACAAACATTATTTTTACGCAGAATAATAACAGCACCTTTAAAATTTATTAAATTCGCAACTTCAACAACAAACAACAAGAAAACAATGAATAAAAGAGTAGTTATAGTTTCGGCAGCAAGGACACCAATAGGAAGTTTCCTGGGCGCGCTTTCAACAGTACCGGCTTCACACCTGGGTGCGGCTGCCATAAAAGGAGCTTTAGATAAAATAAACCTTGATGGCAAACATGTAGATGAAGTACTAATGGGTAACGTAGTGCAGGCAGGCGTGGGCCAGGCACCGGCAAGGCAGGCTTCGCGTAAGGCAGGACTGCCCGATACCGTTGTGGCTACTACAGTAAACAAGGTATGCGCCAGCGGTATGAAAGCCGTTATGCAGGGCGCGCAGGCCATTATGTGCGGCGATGCCGATGTGGTGGTTGCCGGCGGTATGGAAAACATGAGCCTTATACCGCACTACGTACAAATGCGCACAGGCAGCAAGTTTGGCGCTGTAAGCATGATTGACGGACTGCAGAAAGACGGGCTTACCGATGCTTATGACAATAACGCCATGGGTGTTTGTGCCGATGAGTGTGCTAAAGAATACAACATTACACGCGAAGACCAGGATGCTTTTGCCATAGAATCATACAAGCGTTCGGCTGCTGCATGGGATGCCGGTAAGTTTGATAACGAAGTGGTTCCTGTTGCGGTGCCTCAGCGTAAGGGCGACCCAATAATGGTTGCTAAAGATGAAGAATATACAAACGTAAAGCTTGATAAGATTGCTTCGCTGAACGCTGCCTTTACTAAAGAAGGTACGGTAACAGCGGCTAACGCTTCTACTATAAACGATGGTGCTGCTGCCCTTGTGCTTATGAGCGAAGAAAAAGCCAATGAGCTTGGCCTTAAGCCTCTTGCCTATATCCGCAGTTATGCTGATGCCGAGCAGGAGCCTAAGTGGTTTACTACTTCTCCGGCTAAGGCGCTGCCAAAAGCGCTTGATAAAGCAGGCCTTACTAAAGATGATGTTGATTTCTTTGAATTTAACGAAGCGTTCTCGGTAGTAGGTATCGCTAACTCAAAGATATTAGGACTTGATTCAGCTAAAGTAAACGTTAACGGTGGAGCGGTATCGCTTGGGCACCCACTGGGCGCTTCAGGTGCCAGGATCATTGTTACCCTGCTAAGCGTGCTTGAGCAAAACAATGCCAAAATTGGTGCTGCAGCTATCTGTAACGGCGGTGGCGGTGCTTCGGCTATTGTTATTGAAAGGGCATAACTAAGCTGAAATATTTTACAAGCCGGTTACTATCAGCAGATTATTTCTTAACTTGCTGAAAGTAACCGGCTTTTATTTTTGCTTTACCTGATAGTTGACCATGCCAAAACTACTTGTAACATCTTTGGTGCTTATTCTTTGCCTTGTTTGCAATGTATCATATTGCCAAAACAGCAAGGATACTTTATATATAGCCTTTGACAAGCAGAAAGACACATGTTGGATGTCTGACCGGATTATGCAATTCAGCTTAAAGGATCATTATAAGCTGCCTGTGGGCTCAATCCACCAGTTAAATAATTTTAGGTTTGACCCAAAGGTAAACAGCAAGCATATTGTAAGCTATAACAGTATCAGGCATAAGTTAGTGAACGGGCCGGAAGCTGTAAATAAAGTAGAACAAATATTAGCTAAAAATAAGAACAGGTTTAAAACACCGTTGTATTATAACAGCTATTTTAAGAAGATATATATTGTTGAAGTTAACAATGATACCGCAACGCTTTATGAAGTAAAATGGAATTGGGCAACACCATGATAAGCAATAGTATGTATAGATTATCCGGCAAAGGGCTATTCGCCATAATAGCATTATCAATAATAATAAGCGCAGCCGGCATTGCACCTGATGATAACAAAGTACCGGCTGTAATTTATTTAGAACCTTCCTCAAAGGGGGTTGATGTACATTTCACCCAAGACAGCTCAGCAGTTTCGTTCGGCATCTATAAAAAAGAATTTGAAACACCGGAAGCACGTAAGAAGGAAATGGAAAAATTTGAAAGGAAGAGTACCGACATTGTTCCTCCTATTAAAACGGCAACAAACTTCTCCTATAACTTCAGCAGTATTGCACCTCCGGTTAAACTAAACAAAATAAGCGGAGATTATGTAACCGTTGAACAATTCAGGAATAAACCTGTAACTGCTTCTGAATATTACCTGATTTATAAAGCCGCAGAAAATAAATACCTGAAATACAAGATACATCCCACTCCTGTAAAATAACAGATATGCTGATAATCGCGCTTATACTATTCCTGCTTTCGCCCACGCACAACAATTTTACAACTGAGGCGCAGCAAGACACCACTATTTTATATCTTACAGATATAAATAGCGAATCAGTCACCTACACTATAGTGCCTGATAGCTCCCGGGCTTCGTTCGGCATATACAGCAAAGGCTTTAATACCAAAAAGTTAAGGGATAAAGCAAAAGCAGCGCAAGCCGCTAAAAACAAAACTAAAGCAATAACACCGGGTTTTGGCCCAGCTGTTCCCGGACTGGTAAATTTTTACAGCACAAGCAAGCCCACAGTAATAACTTCATTGAGTGATGTGAAATACATCTCTGAGCAGGAATTCAGGGAAAATGAACTGAAGTACCTGAAGGAAGACATGTACATAATTCACAAAGCCGGCGGGAACAAATACCTGAAGTGGAAAGTACATAACATGCCTTATGAATAGTTTTTACTATTGTAGCCACACCCTTTTAATTGAAACTTTTCTTCAGAATTATACAGCACAGGGATAAAAAGCTTCCAAATTAACTGCTATATTTGTGCTTGTCTGGACGCAGCGCCTTCTCATGGGCCGCACCAGTAATCAATAGAAAATAAAACATCTTCAATTAATGTTTGGTATTTGTAACCTTGCTATTGTGCCCTTACGCCTGGAGCCGAATGACAGGAGCGAAATGACATCGCAGGTATTGTTCGGGGAGCATTTTAAAATTCTGGAACAAACCGCAAAATGGTCGCGCATTGAGCTGGCATATGACGGTTACAACGGCTGGATAGACAACAAACAATTTGATTTTATTACCGAAGGTGCCTACAACAGGCTTACGAACAGTCCGCTGGTGCTGAACGGCGACCTGATAGAATACATTACCACACCGCAAAACAGCCTGCTCCCTGTTCCGCTGGGGGCATCACTTTCGTTTTTAGACCATGCCGATATCAACACACAGCAGTTCCTGTTCGAGGGAATGAAAGTTAGCGGCAAGAACCCAAAGCAAAGTGTGGGAGATACTGCCTTCATGTACCTCAACGCGCCCTATCTGTGGGGGGGCAAAACACCGTTCGGTATTGACTGCTCCGGGCTTACGCAGATGGTATATAAGCTTAACGGGCACACCATACTCCGTGATGCCTCGCAACAGGCCACACAGGGTGAAGCCCTAAGCTTTATTGAAGAAAGCGAACCGGGCGACCTTGCGTTTTTCGACAATGAAGAAGGCCGGATTATTCACGTAGGCATCATCATGGAAGATAATTACATTATTCACGCGCACGGCAAGGTACGTATAGACAGGCTGGACCACCTCGGCATATATAATACTGATACGCAGCGCCACACGCACAAACTGCGCGTTATTAAAAAGATCATTTAATTACCATTAAACATATTTACAAAATGCAGCATATTATAGACCGCTTTATCAGCTACGTAACAGTTGATACCGAATCGGATCCGAACTCCAATACAACTCCAAGTACCGCTAAGCAGTGGGACCTTGCCAACCAGCTTGTGGAAGAACTTAAAGCCATAGGCATGGAAGATGTAACCATTGATGAGCATGCGTATATAATGGCTACCCTGCCTTCAAATGTGGATCATGACGTGCCGGTGATAGGCTTCATCTCGCATTTTGACACTACTCCTGATTTTACAGGGGCTAATGTAAAGCCACAGATCATTAAAGACTATGATGGCGGCGACATTATGCTGAACAAAGAGCAGAACATTGTGCTTTCTCCCTCCTACTTTAAAGACCTGCTGCAATACAAGGGGCAGACTATCATTACTACCGATGGTACTACCCTGCTCGGCGCTGACGACAAGGCCGGTATTACCGAAATTGTAACAGCCATGGAATACATGATAAAGCATCCGGAGATAAAGCACGGAAAAATTCGCGTTGGCTTTACACCTGATGAGGAGATAGGCCGTGGCGCGCATAAATTCGATGTGGCTAAGTTCGGAGCAGAATGGGCCTATACCATGGACGGCAGCCAGATAGGCGAACTGGAGTACGAGAACTTTAATGCTGCAGGCGCTAAAATTACCTTTAAGGGCAAGAGCGTGCATCCAGGTTATGCCAGGGGCAAGATGATCAACTCTATGCTGATTGCCAATAAATTCATTTCGAAGCTGCCTAAAGAGGAAGTGCCTGAAAAAACTACAGGTTATGAAGGCTTCTTCCACGTTACGGGCATCAGCGGAAGCATTGAGGAAACTAC